>JBPEXU010000001.1:0-6821 GCA_052031225.1 Marinobacter sp.
GTGCTGCCATTCCGGAGCCCTGAGGTCCGGGGCTTTGACGTAACTGTGGGCTCAGAAGCAGTGTGCGAGCCGCCTCGTGCCGGCCGAGATCCTGAAATCGGCTGGCCATCTTCAACAGATACCGCTGGGCCGTTTCCCTGTTATTTTCCTGCGCGGCCAGATCCAGCGCCTCTCTCGGTGTCTGGGCAACGTGGGCGTTCAGATTTACCGTAGCGCACCCGGTCATCAGCAGGCAAAGAACGCCGACCAGGGCATTGGAGATGGAAAACGTCTTAATCATGGCAAGCTCGACTCACTCCGGACAATTGGGCTTGTGGCGCCGCATCAACGGTGGCAAGTTTACCAGTTCCGGGGGTAATTCACATGACGTCGGTGTCATGGCCGGGTTTGACTGACGGGAGGTAGATTGGATAACGGAACGGAACATGCGCGAACGGCCAGCGAGGGCGTGAAAACCGGCACGCTCTACATCGTGGCGACACCGATCGGTAATCTGGACGACCTGTCTGTCAGGGCCCAGAAAATACTGACATCGGTGGCGTTGGTGGCGGCTGAGGATACGCGTCACAGTGGCCGTCTGCTCCAGCACCTGGGGCTTCGCCGGCCGATGATGGCGCTGCACGACCACAATGAGCGGGATAAGGCGCAACGTATTCTGGCCGTGCTGGCCGAAGGTCAGGATGTGGCGCTGGTGTCGGATGCCGGAACGCCCCTGATCTCCGACCCGGGGTATGTCCTGGTGCGTGAGGCGCGAGACGCGGGCATCCGGGTCAGTCCGGTCCCCGGGCCCTGTGCCTTGGTCGCGGCACTGTCCGCCGCCGGCTTGCCCACCGACCGCTTCCTGTTTGCCGGTTTCTTGCCGGCCAAGCGTGCGGGGCGGCGGGCGGAGTTGGCGGCCCTCAAGCGGGAATCCGCAACGCTGGTATTCTACGAGTCACCGCACCGGATTCTGGACATGGTGGCAGACCTCGTTGAGATCCTGGGGGCGGACCGCGAGCTGGTGTTGGGCCGGGAGCTGACCAAGACCTTTGAGACGTTTTACGCCGGCCCTGCCGGTCAGGTGCTGGACGCACTCAGCGCCGATCCCAACGCGACCCGGGGCGAGTTCGTGGCGGTGGTGCGGGGCAGTGCCGGGGAACCGGCGGACGAGTCGGTGCTGGATGTCGATCGTTTATTGTCGTTGCTTTTGGATGAGCTGCCGGTGAAAAAAGCTGCCAAAATTGCCGCGGACGTCTCTGGCTTGGCCAAGAACGAGCTCTACCAGCGGGCGCTTGCGCTCAAGGACCGCTGACCTTTCGCGTCGTTTTGCTTGCATGCGGTGAGGTGGGGCGGTATCGTCTCGCCCGAGCTCGCCAGACAGTCGCCGCCGGCTTCCGGGTCGGGGGAGGAAAGTCCGGGCTCCATAGGGCAAGGTGCCAGGTAACGCCTGGGCGGCGTGAGCCGACGGAAAGTGCAACAGAAAGTATACCGCCTAAGTGCCTTCGGGCGCCGGTAAGGGTGAAATGGTGCGGTAAGAGCGCACCGCGTGGCTGGCAACAGTCCACGGCGATGGTAAACCCCACCTGGAGCAAGACCAAATAGGAATCCAATGGCGTGGCCCGCGCTGGATTCGGGTAGGTTGCTTGAGGTCTGTGGCGACGCAGGCCCTAGATGAATGACTGTCCACGACAGAACCCGGCTTATCGGCGAGCTCGTTTTTCCTTCCTGTGAATTACTTCATTCTCAGTTCTGGGCTGTTATAGCCAAAAAATCTTAAACCTAACTTGCTGTCTTCAAAGTTATTTGCAGGTTCTTGATTTTCCTTCTTTTCTTTTTCGTAATCTCGTCTCCACCTCAAGGTGCGCGCTCTAACCCATTGTCACAAAAGGAAGTTTTCGTAGTCGGGCATTGCTGGCTGCGCTTGCATTGTGTATTGCGTGTTTCTATAGTGTGCAGAAGTGGGAAAAAGTGGTTTCTTGTGGTTTTTTGTGGAATCCAGGCGCTTCGAGACGGACTAAATGAGCAATTTCCTCGGCAGTCATGCCATCAATATGGATGCGAAGGGTCGCCTGGCGATCCCCGCCAAGGTCCGCGAGGAGCTCTCGCAGATCTGTGGTGGCCGTATCGTATTGACGGCCAATGCCGATGAAGAGCGCTGTCTGTTGCTGTACCCAGAACCCGAGTGGGAGGTGCTGCGGCCGAAAATCGAGGCCCTGCCCAATATGAACAAAGCCGCCCGCCGGCTGCAGCGTTTGTTGCTGGGTAACGCCGCGCCCATGGAGCTGGATTCGGCGGGGCGAATTCTGGTGCCGCCCACGCTCCGCAGTTACGCCCATCTGGAAAAGAAGCTGATGCTGATCGGTCAGGGTAAGAAGCTGGAGCTCTGGAGCGAGGAGCGCTGGTTTGCCTGGCTGGATGAGTCGTCTGGCGATGACGATATGCCGCCGGAGATGGAGGCGCTGTCGCTATGACCGGTGGGACGGATCGGAAGGATGGGGCGGGGCTGGCGCACCGCTCGGTGCTTCTGGACTCGGCGGTCGACTATCTGGTGAATGACCCCGACGGCGTTTATATCGATGGCACCTTCGGTCGCGGCGGTCACAGCCGGCTGATTCTTGAGCGGCTTGGGCCGGCCGGGCAGTTGCTGGGATTTGATAAGGATCCTGAGGCTATTCGCGTTGCGACCGAGCTGGCGGAGCGGGATCGCCGCTTTTCCTGGGTGCATGACTCCTTTGCCGAGCTGGCGGAGGTGGCCGATCAAAAGGGCTGGCGCGCCGTAAATGGTGTGCTGCTGGATCTCGGTGTTTCGTCGCCGCAGCTGGACGACGCCGCGCGCGGTTTCAGCTTCATGCGTGACGGGCCGCTGGACATGAGAATGAATCCCCAGCAGGCGCCGAGCGCGGCGCAGTGGCTGGCGGAGGCAGACGAGCGTGACATCGCCGATGTGATCTGGCGATACGGTGAGGAGAGATTTTCCCGTCGTATCGCTCGTCTCGTTGTTGAGCGCCGTCAGGAAGCGCCTATTGAGACCACGCGGCAGCTGGCGGAGCTGGTGAGCGATGCCGTTCCCAGAAAAGAAAAAAACAAGCACCCGGCCACCCGGACCTTCCAGGCGATCCGGATTTTTATCAACCGGGAGCTTGAAGATCTGGAGCGTGGGCTGCAGGCGGCGGCCGAGCGGCTGGCACCAGGCGGGCGTCTGGTGGTGATCAGTTTTCATTCGCTGGAAGACCGCCTGGTGAAGCGTTTTATGCGGGATCTTGCCCGCGGACCGAAGTTGCCCAAAGGCATACCGGTGACGGCGGATCAGGAGCGGTCGGCCTACCGGTTGGTTGGCAAAGCCGAGAAGGCCAGCGACGAGGAAGTGAGCGACAACATTCGGGCACGCAGCGCGGTGATGCGGGTGCTGGAGCGAGTGGACAATAACATGCCGACGCAGGGGAGCGCGTAATCATGGGCGCGGTAGCGATCGAACGGCCGGTGAAGACAGCCCGGCTCAACAAGCAGAAAGTCCGGGATGGGGTGGCCACAGCCATGCGCCTGTCCCGTCAGGTGTTTGAAGCCAGCAGTCAGCGAAACGTGATGATCTCTGTGGGGCTGGTGCTGCTGCTGGTGGCGTCGTCGGTAGGGGTGGTCGTCAGCGCGCATGAGAACCGTAAGCTGTTCAACACCTTGAGCCAGCTCCAGGCGGAGCGGGATCAGTACCAGCGGGAGTGGAGTCAGTTGCTGCTTGAACAGAGTGCCCTCAGTGCCCACGGCCGGGTTGAGCGTCTGGCCGCCGAGCGCTTTGGCATGGTGGTGCCGGGCCGTGAGGATATTGTGCTGGTACCGCTGATGTCGCCGGCCCGTGCACGGTAACCCGTTGAACAATAGCGAATACAACAAACGTCGGGGTGGTTGATTTGTCCGGTCAGGGAACGCAGACAACGTGGCGCCAGAAGCTGGCCGCGGGCTTGAAAGCCTGGCGGTTCGGTTCGGTGCTGGGCGTGTTCCTGTTGGTGCTCGGTGTGCTGGCCTGGCGCCTGGTCGACTTGCATGTAGTGGACAATGAGTTCCTGCGAAAGCAGGGAGATGTCCGCACCATCCGGGTGGAAACGATTGACGCCCATCGGGGCGTGATTACCGATCGTTACGGCGACCCCCTGGCGGTCAGCACCCCGGTGCAAACCGTGTGGGCCAACCCGTCTGAAATGGACCCCGACGAGCCCCGGCTGACGCACCTGGCCCGCCTGCTCGATATCAGCGAGGCGCGGTTGCGTGAGCGTTTGCGTACCTACGCCTCCCGCGAATTCATCTACCTGCGCCGGAAAATCCAGCCGGGGCTCGCGCAACAGGCGTTGGCACTTGATATTGACGGAGTGTATGCGCGCCAGGAGTACCGCCGCTATTACCCCGCTGGCGAAGTCACCGCGCACGTGGTCGGCTTTACCAACATCGACGAGCAGGGCCAGGAAGGTATTGAGCTGGCCTACAACCAGTGGCTCTCCGGTGAGCCCGGGCGCAAACGGGTTCTGAAAGACAATCGCGGTCGTATCATCAAGGACCTGACCCTGATTCGTGATGCCCGCCCAGGACATGACGTGGCCCTGAGCATCGATTTGCGGCTCCAGTACCTGGCGTATCGCGAGCTGAAGGCCGTCGTCGCCGCCCACAACGCCCGCGGCGGCACGCTGGTCATGCTGGATGTCGACACCGGTGAGGTGCTGGCGATGGTCAATCAGGGCTCGTACAACCCCAACGACCGCAGTCAGTTGGCGCCTGAGAATCTGCGCAACAAGGCCATCACCGACCTGTTCGAGCCGGGCTCAACGATGAAACCGATCACCATGGCCGCCGCTCTGGAGTCGGGCAAGTATACGGTGGCGTCGACCATCGATACCTCGCCGGGGTTCCGGCGCTTCGGTCGTTTCACCATTCGCGACCACCGCAACTATGGCGTGATGAACCTGACCGACATGATCGTCAAATCCAGCAACGTCGGTGTCAGCAAGATTGCCACAGATCTGGGCGGCGATGTGCTGCGGGATCTCTATGCCCGGCTGGGCTTTGGTCAACCGACGGGGATTGGCTTTCCGGGCGAGGCGGTAGGCGTATTGCCGGCGCGGCCCCGGTGGCGCCCGGTTGAAGAGGCGACGCTCTCCTACGGTTATGGTCTGAGTGTCAATGCGCTGCAGCTCGCTCAGGCGTACATGGTGCTCGCCAACGGCGGCATCCGCTATCCGTTGAGCCTGCTCCGGGCCGAGCAGCGGCCAGAGGGTCAGCGCATCCTCTCCGAGGACGTGACCTTGCAGGTCCGCCAGATGCTGCGCGCCGCGGTTGAGCGGGGCACGGGTAAACGGGCTCAGCCCGGCTTTTATTCCGCCGGCGGAAAAACCGGAACCGTTCATCTGGTGGGCAGTCAAGGATATGAAGACAGCCAATACAAGGCGATTTTTGCCGGCATGGCGCCGATCGACAATCCGAGGATTGTCGCCGTGGTTGCAGTGGACGCTCCCCAGTCCGGTGAGTATTACGGTGGGGAGGTAGCCGCACCCGTGTTTGCCCGGGTGATGAGCGATGCCTTGCGACTGCTCAACGTGAAACCTGAACTGGACGTCAGTGGTTCTGTCCAGGCACCCGAATCGGTCGGGGAGCGAGGGTAATCCTATGTGCATCACCTCTCTGAGCACGCTGTTGCAGGGCATCGTCGATGTGCCGTCGGTGTTCGACGTCACTATTCACGGCCTGCAAACGGACAGCCGCGAAGTAACGGCGGGGGACGCGTTCGTTGCCTTGGCAGGCGCCCGAACGCCGGCGGAGCACTATGTGGATCAGGCGATCCGGTCGGGGGCCACCGTGGTTTTGCTGGAATCCGGGCAGCCGAAGGCGTGTTCGGAGCATCATGGCGCATTGATTGTGCCGATCGTCGGGTTGCGCGCTCAGCTGGGCAGGATCGCCGATCGTTTCTTTGAACATCCCTCGCAACGGCTCCGGCTGCTCGGGGTGACCGGCACCAACGGCAAGACGTCGGTGACTCAGTACATCGCGCGGTTGCTGAAGGAAACCGGCACCCCCTGCGGTGTGCTTGGAACGCTCGGCTACGGCATGCCCGACGCGCTGCAGCCGGCGACCCACACCACGCCCGATGTGGTTCAGGTCAACCGGGTACTGAACCGGATTCTGGCCCTGGGCGGCCGGGCCGCGGCGATGGAAGTCTCCTCGCATGCCCTCGATCAGGGCAGAATCGACGGCGTCACCATGACCGGGGCGGTCTTTACCAACCTGACCCGCGATCACCTGGATTATCACGGCTCGATGGAAGCCTATGGCGCGGCCAAGGCGAAACTGTTCCGACGTGAGGAGCTGCATTTTGCCGTGATCAACTTTGATGATCCGTTCGGGCGCCAGCTCTATGGCCAGCTTGAGGGGCAGTGCGATCGCATCCGGTACAGTCTGCACGAAGCCCAGACCGAGCTGTGGTTGACCGACTACCAACCGACGGACAACGGCTTTGAGGCTCAGGTGGACGGCCAGTGGGGCCGTTTTGACATTCGCGTTCCGCTGATGGGCAGTTTCAACGCCAGCAACGTGTTGGCCGCGATGGCGGCGGTCATGACCCTCGGCGTTCCGGTGGATCGGGTGCGCACGGCGGTCGAGAAGCTGGTGCCGCCGCCGGGTCGGCTGGAGCGCTTTGATGGCAGCAACGGGGTTCGTGTGGTGGTCGACTACGCCCACACCCCGGACGCGCTGTCGAACGCGTTGGCGGCCCTGCGACCCCATGTGTCCGGTCGACTGATCTGCGTGTTCGGTTGCGGTGGCGACCGGGATGCCGGGAAACGGCCGGAAATGGCGCGGGAGGCGGA
>JBPEXU010000010.1:0-5389 GCA_052031225.1 Marinobacter sp.
GGTCCGCCAGCCCGGTCACCGCCAGCGCCAGCGTGCCGAGAATGAAACCGGCCTGCACCGCCAGCGTCAGCACCCCGAGGCGCGCCTCGCCCCAGCCCAGCTGGTCCGACAGCGACAGCCAGACCCCATTGACACTGAACCACAGCGAGGTGCCCAGCAGCTGCGCGAGCACAATCACGGGTAACGGGTAGCGGCGGATCAAGGCAGTCATGGTTTCACGATTCCGGGCGTCTGTGACAACGCTACCGGATTTCGCCCGGCCTGGCACCTGATCGGCACTGTTCAGGTTCCGGATGCCCTGCTACTATCGCCCCGGTTTGACCACCCGCCCGGATCAACAACGGACACACCCCCATGGACTTATTTCAGGCGCTGTTTCTTGGTCTGCTACAAGGACTGACCGAATTTCTGCCCATTTCCAGTTCCGCCCACCTGATCCTGACCCCGGCGTTTTTCGGCTGGACCGACCAGGGCGTCGGCTTCGACCTGTCGGTGCATGTCGGCACCCTGCTGGCGGTGGTTCTGTATTTTCGTCGCGACGTCTTCGGCATCGCCCGGGACGGCCTGTTCTCGGTCGCCCAGCGCCGGATTGTCGGCCAGGGAGCGCTGGCCTGGTATCTGGTGATCGGCACCATACCGGCCGGACTGGCGGGCCTGGCGCTGCTGGATCTGATTGACAACGAACTGCGGGCGGTGGAAGTCATCTGCTTTACCACCCTGTTCTTCGGGCTGCTGCTCGGGCTGGCCGACTGGCTGCCCAAACGCCAGCGCACGCTCACCGAACTGAACTGGAAAGACGCCCTGCTGGTGGGCATGGCCCAGGCCATGGCGCTGGTGCCCGGCACCTCCCGCTCCGGCGTCACCATCACCGCCGGGCTGTTTCTGGGCATGAGCCGGGAAACCGCCTCCCGCTTCTCCTTCCTGCTGGCCATTCCGATCATCGTGCTGGCCTCGGCGGTGAAACTGCTGGAAGTGGCCACCTCGGATGTGACGGTCGACTGGACCGGTTTCCTGATCGGCGGCGTCACCTCCTTTATCACCGCCATTACCGCCATCCATTTCTTCCTGAAATGGCTGAACAAAGTGGGCATGTGGCCGTATGTGCTGTACCGAATCGTTCTGGCGGGCGTGATTTACGCGGTGCTGGTGTAAACCGCGAACGTTGAACGCCGAGGGCGGGGCGGGTTGGCCAAAACTGTGCGCAGCCAGGGATGGCGAAGCTCAAGCGTCACAGGGATGGGCCGCCAGGAGCGTGTTTTGGCCTCCCAGGTTCAGCCCACTGCCACCCCCTGCCACTGAAGCGCCCTAAGACACTCAGCACGCCTCCAGCGGCGCATAAGCCAGCACCAGCCATTTCGCGCCATCGTCGAAATTTACCTGCACCCGGGTGTGGTGGCCTGAGCCTTCGCAGTTCATCACAATGCCCTCGCCAAACTTGGGATGCCGGACCCGCTGGCCCAGGCTGAAGCCGGCCTGCTGCGCGGCGTCCTGACTGAACAGCGACTCGTTCGGACGCTCGACCATGGCCGGGCGGGTGACGGTGTTGCGCAGGCGCACTTCCTGCAGGCAGTCGCCGGGGATTTCCCGGGCAAACCGGGACAGCGCGTGAAACTTTTCCTGGCCGTACAGGCGCCGGGATTCGGCGTAAGTCAGCACCAGCTTTTTCATCGCCCGGGTAATGCCGACGTAGGCCAGCCGGCGCTCTTCTTCCATCCGGCCGGGCTCTTCCAGCGACATGCTGTGGGGGAACAGGCCCTCTTCCACGCCGGCCAGGAACACCAGCGGAAACTCCAGTCCCTTGGCCGAATGCAGGGTCATCAGCTGGACACTGTCCTCGTGCGCCTCGGCCTGGGCCTCGCCGGCATCGAGCGCAGCCTGGGCAATGAATTCGGCCAGCGGGTCCACGCCCTCTTCAACCTCGAACTCGGCCATGGCGTTGACCAGCTCCTCCAGGTTCTCCACCCGGGCCTGGCCTTTCTCGCCCTTTTCGCTGGCGTGGTAATCCTTCAGCCCGCTGGCTTCGATGGCCTGCTTCATCAGACCCTGCAACGAGGCGTGTTCGGCCATCGCCGACAGCTCGTTGACGATGTCCAGAAACGACTGCAGCCCCGTCCGGGCCCGGCCCTTGACCTGGCCCGCCGCCAGCAGGCGTTCCGCCGACTCCCACAGGGAAATGCCCTGCTCGGTGGCGTAGGCCCGCAGATCGGCCAGGCTTTTGGCGCCAATGCCCCGGGTCGGTACGTTCACTACCCGCTCGAAGGCAGCGTCGTCCCGGTGATAATGCACCAGGCGCAAATACGCCAGGGCGTTGCGGATCTCCTGCCGGTCGTAGAAGCGGAGGCCGCCATAGACCCGGTACGGGATGCCCTGGCGCATCAGGGCCTCTTCCAGCACCCGGGACTGGGCATTGGAACGGTACAGGATCGCCACATCCCGGCGCAGATTGCCGTCCTGCACCCAGGCGCTGATGCTGTCGGCGATGTAGTTGGCCTCGTCCTGCTCGTTGAAGGCCGCGTACAGGCTGATGGGCTCACCCTCGGGGCCGTCGGTCCACAATTCCTTGCCGAGCCGGCCCTGGTTGTTGGCGATGACCGAGTTGGCGGCCTTGAGGATGGTTTTGGTGGAACGGTAATTCTGCTCCAGCCGGACCAGCCGCGCGTTCGGAAAATCGCGCTGGTACTGCTGGATGTTTTCGATCTTGGCGCCGCGCCAGCCATAGATGGACTGGTCATCGTCACCCACCACGGTCAGCGGCACCCGGTTACTGGCCAGCACCTGGAGCCAGGCGTACTGGATGGTGTTGGTGTCCTGAAACTCGTCGACCAGAATGTGCTCGAACCGTTGCTGGTAATGGGCCAGCAGCTCGGGCTTGTGCAGCCAGAGTTCGTGCGAACGCAGCAGCAGCTCGCCAAAATCCACCAGCCCACCCTGCTGACACAGCGCCTCGTACTGCCGGTAGATTTTCAGCATGGTGCTGGTGAAGTGGTCACCGGGATTTTCCTGAATGTGGTCGGCCCGCAGGCCCTCGTCCTTCTGGCTGTTGATGAACCACTGCGCCTGCTTCGGTGGCCAGCGGCTTTCATCGATCTGATTCTCCCGCATGACCCGCTTGATCAGCCGCAGCTGGTCGTCGCTGTCGAGCACCTGGAAGTTCTCCGGCAGGCCGGCGTCGCGCCAGTGCGCCCGCAACAGACGGTGCGCAATGCCATGGAAGGTGCCGAACCACAGCCCACGGGCCGGGATCTGCATCATCTGCTCAATCCGATGACGCATCTCCTTGGCGGCCTTGTTGGTGAAGGTCACCGCCAGGATGCCGGTGGGCGGCACCCGGTCCACGGTCATCAACCAAGCGATCCGGTGCACCAGCACCCGGGTCTTGCCACTGCCGGCGCCCGCCAGCACCAGCAGGTGGTCGTTCTGGGCGGTGACCGCCTCGCGCTGGGCGTCGTTCAGGGGGTCGATAATGTGGGAGACATCCATAGCAACTCGATTCGCCACTGGTTAAATAAACAGGCGTGTGAGTATAACAGCCTGTCCGAAAGACTTCCTTACCGTGCCGGCGGCTGGCGCCGTGCAACGGCCTGCCGCGAGCGCGGCGGCTCGGCATATGTGCACTTAAGAAACCGCGGTCACCGCCGACAAGCCTTAACAGACTGACACAAAAAAACCATGCCCCCCGATCGGTAAAGCCCCTAGAATCGCCGGCCGTGACTTGCCGATCGGGCTACAGGAAATCGACCATGCTGTCCTCACTGAAAATCTCCCACAAGCTTGCGCTGCTTATTGCTGTAGCCATCCTCGCGTTTCTGATCAGCCAGACCTTCTCGATCATGACCGAGCGCCGCAATTCGGAACGGCTGAACGAAGTCCGCAACCAGCTGTATCCCTCCCTTGAGCTGTCGACGGTCAACCGAGGTCTGCTGCAGCTGATGGAGAATCAGATCAACAACGCCGTCGCCACCGGTGACGACCAGCAGTTGGCCGGCACCCGGAAACACCGGGACGAGATCGCCGCCAACCTCAAGGAAATCGCCGTCCTCCAGCCGGGCCTGAAGACCCAGACCAGTGCCCTGCAACGGGAACTGGACAGCTACTATAACAACGCCACCCGCATCGCCACCGGCATCATCAGTGGCACCGCCGATTTCACCAAGATCGGTCAGGAAGCGGCGACCAACGCCGAACGCCTGGACCGGCTGCAGGCGGAACTCGACAACATGCGCAACACCATGCAGGCCCAGCTCACCGGCGCCATCGACGACACCGTGGAGGCGTCGAGTGAAGCCGGCACCGTGTCGGCGATCATCCTCGTGGTCACCCTGATCGGTCTGGTGCTGCTCAGTCTGCTGATCGGTCGCTCCATCACCGGCAGCCTGAAACAGATTATCGAATCGCTGCGGAACATGGCCTCGGGCGAGGGCGACCTGACCTCGCGCATCGACTACACCGGCAAGGACGAGCTGCGGGAGCTGGTGGATCAGTTCAACCGCTTCGTCGAAAAACTGCACAGCTCGTTCGCCACCATTCAGACCGATATCAATCAGCTCAACTCGGTGGCCTCCCACCTGGCCAGCACCAGCCGCCTCAACCTGGACCGGATCAGCCAGCAGGCGCAAGCCATTTCCTCCACCCGCAACTCGGTGGAAGAGCTGGTGCACAGCGTCGAGGAAGTCGCCGGCTTCGCCTCCAGCGCCTCCGACCAGACCCAGAACGCGGCCAAGTTCGCCACCAGCGGCCAGCAGAAAGTCGACGCCAATGTGGCCACCATCAAACAGCTGATGGCGGAGATCGAGACCACCGCGGAGCTGGTCAACCAGTTCGACGACTTCTCGGTGAAGGTCGGCGGCCTGCTGGAAACCATCCAGACCGTCGCCGAACAGACCAATCTGCTGGCCCTGAACGCGGCCATCGAAGCCGCCCGCGCCGGTGAGCACGGCCGTGGTTTTGCGGTCGTCGCGGATGAGGTCCGGGGCCTGGCGGTGCGCACCCACAAGGCCACGGAAGAGATCCAGCAGGTGATTTCCGAACTGTCGAAGCTGTCCGGCAACGCCGTGGTGTCGATGAAAGGCAGTGTCGAGATGGCCCGGGACGGCGTCAACGCCACCACCGAGTCCGGCGAAATGCTCAGCAAGATTCTTGAGAATGTTCAGCAAATCAGCGAGCTGAACGAACAGATTGCCGCGGCCACCTACCAGCAGAGCGCCACCTTTGGCGAAGTGACCACCCACATGGGCGAGATGCACCGGAACGCAGAAGCCGTGATGGAAAGCACGGACGAGCTGGACAACGTCAGCCGCCAGATCCAGGACGTGAGCAACGGGCTTCAGAACGTCGCCGGCCAGTTCCGCGTTTAATCCCCCAAGCAATAGAGACTGTAATGACTTTGATG
>JBPEXU010000100.1:0-2953 GCA_052031225.1 Marinobacter sp.
GGCGCTGCCGATGTCGTCCGGAGTCGCATCCTCGCCCTCGTGAATGTAAACGTTGCCGAGGAATGCCTCGTCCATCGAGCTGACACCGCCGCACTGCTCGTTGATCAGATCAGCAGACACCGTGCCGGCAATGGTGCCGACTTCCGAGTTGTCCACCAGTCGCAGCACCGGTTTGAGCTTGTAGTCGTTGGGGTCGTTCTGCGGATTGACGATCGACTTGCGAACGTCGAAATCGATGGTCAGCGCAACTGAGCCGCCCGCCGGCACCACAAAACCGCTGGTCTGGACGCCTCGGGCCGAGGGCGAGGTCAGGTCGTAAATGCCCCCATCTATTTCAATGGTGTTGTTATCGCCCAGTTCCAGACGCATCCAGTTGTACTGGCCCGCCGGCACCTCTTCGTTCTGGATCAGGCTTTCGAAGCCCCCGGCCTGATAGTCCAGCAGGTTGAGCGGTTCCGGGAAGTCCAGCTCGTACCGGAGCCGAGTGCCATCGGCGGATTGAAGCACCAGGGCTTCGACCTCAATGTTGACGGCGTCGGCATTATCAACCGGCGCATCGGTAAGGCCCACGCTGACACTGCCGGTTGCCGGTGTGTCGCTGCCGCCACTGCCGCCGCACGCGGCGAGTCCCGCCGCCAAAGCGGAGATGCTCAAGATTCGAAGTGATCGATACATAAAATCCTCCTCTGCCCGATCTGGGAACTGCATGGGTAAGCACCGAATGTAGGTGGCTTGCTTTTACTTTAGCGACATGTTCGGAGCAGAGGTAGCAGGGTTAAGCAAGCGTAACGATGAGGAAAGGATGCCGCCGGGCCACCGATGACCCGGCAGAGGACTGGCGGGTCAGAGTCCGGCGTTTTTCAGGCGGTTGGCGTGCTGCCGGAACACCGCTTTCGGATCGGTCTCGAACAGGCTGTGCAGACCCAGGGCCTGGTTTACCTCGTCCAGGTGGTTCATGAAGTAGTTGTCGCGGATGACCTTGCCGAACCGGCTGCTGCAGCGGCCGACCAACCCGTCGTTCTGCTCAAAGCCAAACGCCAGGCTGGTGGTGCCGAGCAGGGCATCGGACGGGTCCAGGATGTTGGTCAGCACGCCGGTGCCGCCCCAGGAGTAAAACCGTACGCCATTGGCGGAGTGGGCGCCGTCACCACAGGCGGTGGTGGGGATGCCGGCCGGGGCGAACCGGTTAAATTCGGCGCTGCCTTCGGTGGTCAGGGACTGCAGGCTGGCACGCAGATCCTGATTGTAGCCGCCGCCGGACAACAAATCGATCAGCCCGCCCAGGGCATTGCCCAGCGTCGCCGCCAGCCCCTCGGCGGGGGAGTTGTAGATCAGGTCGGCGACGTCCGACCCCTTGTGGGGCGAGCCGACCGAGGTGACCGACGCCACCAGATCGGGGCGGACCCGGGCAATGTAGCGGGCGGTCGGGCCGCCATGGCTGTGGCCGATGAGGTTGACCTTGCCATGCACCGCGGCAATCGCCTGAACCTGAGGCAGCAGCGCCTCACCCCGGGCAATGGTGCTGTCCAGCGCCGGTACCTGGGTGGTGTAGACATCGGCGCCATACTGGCGCAGCTCCTCGGCCACGCCATACCAATAGTCGATGCCGGCAATGGAGTCGAAGCCGAACATGCCGTGCACCAGCACAATGGGGTAACGGGTGTCGGTGTAATTGGAGGGGGTTGAGTTCCACCACCAGGCGGCGGAGGGAGCAGACCAGACAATCGCCCAGGCGATCGCCAGCACTTTCAGGCACTGTTTCATCGTTGTGGTCCCTACAGTTTGATGTTGTCTTTGTTATTCAAACTGCGGCGCAACCTAACAGGACGATCCTGTTCCGGTGTTCCAGACTGCCTGCACCCGTTTTTGCCTGAACGGGTACCTGAACGCTTCCCTGCACTGACTGTGTCTTGTCGTTGTTAGATTTTAGCCGTCAGAGCATCTCAATTGAGATGTGTTCATCTTTTGATCAGGGGCGGCGCTGCGTCAACGGCCGATGAGGCAGATTGGGGCGGTGACGGCGGGAACTGTGATGTCGGTCACGCAGTTGGCCCCGCATGACAGCCATGCGGGGCGCGGATGAGGGGTCAGAGGGTGGCCATGACCTTGCGGGCGGCATGGATGGTGTGCTCGATGTCTTCCTCGGACAGCGCCGCGCTGGTGAAGCCGGCCTCAAAGGCCGACGGCGCCAGGTATACCCCTTCTCTGAGCATGCCCTGAAAGAACTTCTTGAACCGCTCGACGTCACAGGCCATGACCTCGTCAAAGCGGGTTACGCGGCTGGCGTCGGTGAAGAAGAAGCCGAACATGGCGCCGGCACTTTGCACGGCCAGCGGGATACCCGCCTCATCGGCCGCCTGCTTCAGACCATCCCGCACCGCATTGGTTTTTTCGGTCAGGCGATCGTGGAAGCCGGGCTCGGAAATGGCGTTCAGAGTGGTCAGGCCGGCGGTCATGGCCAGCGGATTGCCGCTCAGGGTGCCGGCCTGGTACACCGGACCCAGAGGGGAGATGTGTTCCATGATTTCCCGCTTGCCACCGAACGCGCCGACCGGCAGACCGCCGCCGATCACTTTACCCAGCGCGGTCAGATCCGGGGTCACGCCATAAAAACCCTGGGCACCCGAAAGCGAGACCCGGAAGCCGGTCATCACCTCGTCGAAGATCAGGACCGAACCGTGGCGGTCACAGACCTCCCGCAAGCCTTCCAGGAAGCCGGGTACCGGCGGGATGCAGTTCATGTTGCCCGCCACCGGTTCGACGATGATGGCGGCGATCTGATCACCCAGGCGGTCGAACGTCTCACGCACCCCCTCGATGTCGTTGTAGGTCAGTGTGAGGGTGTGTTCGGCCAGGCTGGCGGGGATGCCCGGTGAATTGGGGACGCCCAGAGTGAGGGCGCCGGAGCCGGCCTTCACCAGCAGCGAATCGACATGGCCGTGGTAGCAGCCTT
>JBPEXU010000101.1:0-3416 GCA_052031225.1 Marinobacter sp.
CAGCGGCCCCGGTTTGTTCAGGATTTTGTCCGGCACCTTGAGTTTACCGAGATCGTGCAGCAGGCCGCACATGCCGATGGTTTCCAGATCCTCATCAGCCACCCCGAGAAAGCGGGCAAACGCCACGGCGAACACCGCCACCCGCAGGCAATGCTCGGCGGTGTAGGCGTCCCGGTGCTTGATGCGGCTCATCCAGAACATGGCGCTGGGATTGGCCTTGATGCTCTCGACGCATTCCTGAATTACCGGGCGGGCCGCGTCCAGATTCAAGTCGTTGCCGGCTTCGATGTCCCGGGTGACTTTCTCGACAAAGGCCTGGGTTCGGTCCCAGGTGGTTTTGGCCCGGGGCAGCTCTTGCGCCAGCGGGCGGGTTTCGGGAAGAGGTTGATGGATCCGGTTCTTGACGGTCGGTATGCGATCCAGAATCGGGCCGAGGCGTTGTTCTTCGTCTTCAACCAAGACCCATTCGCAGTACTGGCGAAGGATTTGCAGCTGCTTGCCGTTGTCCAGAACAAAGCCCTGAAACAGAACCGGTACGGCGGTCCAGGGACGATCAAGCTGGACAATGCGCATGCCGGGTTCGAGCAAATCCACCGGCACACGTGCCCGGACCAGGTTCGTGGTCACCTGGGACAGTGGTGCTGACTTCGATGCGCTTGGGGTCGCGGCTGTCTTGTTGGCTTTACGACGGAACAGCATGTTTCAAACCCGTCTTATGCTTGTTTGTCCCGATTATGGCACGACGGTTGGGCTTGGAACAGTGACGGTCCGCAAATGTGCGCCGGTTCTCAGTTCGGCGCCGGATCTTCGACGGGGCCTGTTTTGGCGGCGATGCCCAGGCGCGGAATTTCACGTTTCGGGCAGCGGTCCATGACCACGGTCAGGCCGGCGGCTTCGGCGCGGGCGGCGCCCGCTTCGTTGATCACGCCAATCTGTAGCCACAGCACCGGAATGCCCTGGCGAATGGCGTCGTCGATGACGGCGTCGGTGCGCTCGGGGGCCAGGAACAGCTCCGCCATATCCACCGGTTCCGGCAGCGATGCCAGGTCGGCCACCACCACTTCGCCGAGCAGGGACTGGCCGGCCAGCCGGGGATTGACCGGTATCACCCGATAGCCCCGGCTCTGGAGAAAGGCCATCACTTCATGGGATGGGCGGTGGGGCTTTTCGCTGGCGCCGACGAGGGCGATGGTGTGGACGCGTTCGAGGATGGAGCGGATCTGCTCCGGGGCATTGCTTGGCATGGCGCAGGTTCCCAGGAGTGGCTAACGGTGGGCTTCCAGACAGACGGAAACCGACTCGGCATAGCGTAGCGCGTGCGGCTTGTCGATTTCCACCCGGGCCCACAACACCGCGCCGTGCTCCATGACGATGCTGAGCACCTCGTGGGTCAGCCGCTCCAGCAGGGCAAACCGGTTGCCATCGACGTGGGCAATGATCTGTTTGGTGATGGTGCGGTAGTTCAGCGCCGCGTCGATCTCATTCTGGTGAATGGCCTGTGCCGCATCGTAGGTGAGTTCGACGTTGATCAACACATCCTGCTGGTTGTTGATCTCCTCTTCCTTGATGCCGATGTAGGCGCGAAGCAGCAGATTCTTGATGCGTACCCGGGCTCGGTGGTCGCCCATCACGTCTGTCATTGTGTCCCTCCGTAAGCGGCGGTCGGTTCAGCGATTGTTGCCGATAAGGTTCAGAAACTCGGTGCGGGTGGCCTGGGATTTGCGGAACTGGCCGAGCATCATCGACGTTTTCATTCGGGAGTTCTGTTTCTCCACGCCGCGCATCATCATGCACATGTGCTGAGCTTCGATCACCACCGCCACACCCTTGGCGTCGGTGACGCTTTCGATGGCTTCGGCGATCTGTTTGGTCAGGTTTTCCTGGATCTGCAGGCGGCGGGCGTACATGTCCACGATGCGGGCGAATTTGGACAGCCCCAGCACTTTGCCCTGGGGCAGGTAGGCGATGTGACACTTGCCGATGAACGGCAGCATGTGGTGTTCGCACATGCTGTACAATTCGATGTCCTGCACCACCACCATCTCGTCCATGGCGGACTCGAACACCGCGTTGTTGACCAGATCCGACAAATCCTGCTGATAGCCGCAGGTCAGGAATTGCATGGCTTTGGCCGCGCGCATTGGGGTGTCTTGCAGGCCTTCGCGGTTCGGATTTTCGCCGAGTCCTTCAATAATGGCCCGGTAGTGACCTGAGAGGTCCTCAAGGAGTTTGCTCATAATCGATTCCGGTGTGCTGTCTGGCAAAAGGCGAAAGCTTAAGGGAATTTGACCGTCACCTCCATGTTTTACGGCGGCGACGCCGGAAAAGACCACTTTGCCCAAACGCCGGTCTGGAGCTGCACGGAAGCTATGGCAGCACAGGGGGGATTGATTTACAGTTTCCTTCTTGAAGAAAAAGCCGGGATTGACTCATGGATCAGGTGATAACCGGCGCCGGGGGCCGTATAACCCCCCGACGTGACGCAGACAGCCTTGAGGGATGGCAACAGGGCGGCAAGTGGTTCACTTACGAGGGCCACGCCATTTTCAGCCGGATGGCCGGCGAGGGCGAACCCTTAATACTGCTGCATGGGTTTCCGACCGCCAGCTGGGACTGGAGTCGGCTTTGGCCCATGCTGACCCAGCGTTATTCGGTGTTTGCGCCAGACCTGCTGGGCTTTGGCTTTTCCGACAAGCCCACCAACTACCCCTACAGCATTGAAGATCAAGCGGATCTGGTCCAGGGCTGGATCGACGGCCTGGGTATTGGCTCGGCGCATATGCTGGTACACGATTACAGCTGCAGCATTACTCAGGAGCTGCTCGCCCGCGAACAGGAGGGCCGGCTGCCGTTCGCCATCGGCTCCGTCTGCTTTCTCAACGGCGCCCTGTTTCCGGAAGTGCATCATCCGTTGTTGATCCAGAAGCTGCTGCGCAGTCGGTTGGGGGGGCTCATCAGCCGAGGTCTCAGCCGGCGCACCTTCGAGCGCAACTTCCGCCGCCTGTTCGGACCCCAGAACCCGCCCGACCGCCAGGATCTGGAGGATTTTTGGCATCTGCTCACCTACAACAACGGGCGCGGCATCCTGCATCATCTGATCCAGTTCATGGAAGAACGACGCTGTCATCGCAATCGTTGGGTATCGGCATTGCAGCGCGCGAATCAGCCCATGCGCCTGATTTCAGGCTGTGCCGATCCGGTGTCCGGGCCGGCAATGGCGCGCCGGTACCGGGAACTGATCGATGGGGCCGATGTGGTCGGGCTTCGGGGAGTGGGGCACTATCCCCATTTTGAGAGTCCCTGGGAGGTGTTCAGCGCCTATCTGGAGTTCCGTACAAGCCGGGTTAACCGGTGATGGGCGCCTGAACCGCATCGTTGGTTGCGGTGTGGGCCCCTGGCTCGGCCGCCTGTTCTGC
>JBPEXU010000102.1:0-3221 GCA_052031225.1 Marinobacter sp.
GATCGGACGTGGCCAGCGCTGTCACCAAACCGTCACATTTCCACTCCATGCTTCGCGTCAGCTCCCCGTTTCCCTGAGTAAGGCATTCCAAATGTACGGTTTTTCTACGCTTTTCCGACTACTCCCCTGGCCGGCTCTGGTTCTGGCCACCAGCTATGCGATGGCCAACGAGCTGGAAATCCACGGCTCCAATACCGTTGGCGCAACGCTGGCACCGATGCTGGTCAGCGGCTACCTGGAACAGCGCACCGGCACTCCGGTGCATACCCAACCCGGTACCAAAGCAAACGAAACACTGCTGCTGGCCAACGGCGGTGGCGACCGCATCCGGGTTCTGGTCGCCGCCCACGGTTCCAGCACCGGCTTCAAAGCCCTGAACAGTGGACAGGCTGACATTTGGGCATCGTCACGCCCGGTCAAGGACAGCGAGGCGGATCAGTTTCGTGACCGCGCGGATCTGAGAGCGCTCGACAGCGAACATGTCATCGCCATCGATGGCCTGGCGATCCTGGTCCATCCCGGCAACCCGGTCAGTCAAATGAGCATCGATACCCTGGCCCGGGTTTTTGCCGGCGAAGTTCGCAACTGGTCCGAGCTCGGCGGGCCGGATCGGGCCATTCAGCTGTACGCCCGAGACAACCGTTCCGGCACCTGGGACACGTTCAAGTCGCTGGTGCTGAGTAAAACCCATACTCTCCATGCGAGCGCTCGCCGCTACGAGTCCAACGACCAACTCTCGGACGACGTCAGCCGCGATCCGGCCGGCATCGGCTTTGCCGGTCTCGCCTCCGTTCGCAACGCCAAGGTGCTGGCGATCTCGGACGGCAACGCGCCGGCCCTCAAACCGAACCAGCTGACCGTGGCCAGTGAGGACTATCCACTGGCCCGCCGGCTGTTCATGTATACCCCCGGGCCGGCCACCCGCCCCATGGCCTCGGAACTGGTGGAGTTCGCGCTGGGGCCGGAAGGCCAGAGCCTGGTGGCACAGTCAGGCTTCGTGTCCCAGAATCCGATCGCGGTGACGCCAGAATTCGACCCCTCCGTGCCGGACAGCTTTCGCCGACTGACCGAACGCTATCAGCGTCTGACCGTCAACTTCCGTTTTGCCGAGGGCCGCACCAAGCTGGACAACAAGGCGCTGCGCGATCTGCGTCGGGTTCGGGATTACCTGGAACGGCACAACCGGTCCGCCGAGGACCTGATGCTGATCGGGTTCGCCGATCGCCAGAGCAACGAGCTGCGCGCTCAGATGATTTCCGAACTCCGGGCCCTGTCGGTGCGCCGAGCCCTGGGCGAGCTTGGGCTCAGGGATGTGGCCTACACCGGCTATGGCCAGTACATGCCGGTGGGCGACCAGGGCAGCGCCCGCAATGGCCGGGTCGAGGTCTGGATTCGGCGCTAGCACCCATCAGGGGGGCAGATACGGACAATTCCTTATCCATCTCGCCCCCCAGGCCATGTTTGGTTTCCCTATACTCCCTGTGTCACTTCCAACCAACAGACACAGGATCATGGACATACAAAACGACCACCGCTACGCCATCAACCTGAACGTCCGGGGCATCCAGCCCTCCGCTACCCTGCGCATCAACGAGCTCAGCAACGAGCTGCGCGCCCAGGGTAAGGACATCATCAAGCTGGGACTGGGGCAATCGCCGTTCCCGGTTCCCGAGCGTGTGGTGGCGGCCCTGCAGGAGCACGCCCACGAAAAAGACTACCTGCCGGTCAAGGGCCTGCGCGGCCTGCGCGAAGCCATCGCCGGCTACATCAACCGCAGCGAACGCATGCGCTGTACCTGGGAAGACGTACTGATCGGCCCCGGTTCCAAGGAGCTGCTGTTCATGTTGCAGCTGGCCTACTACGGCGACCTGCTGATTCCACGCCCGAGCTGGGTTTCCTACGCCCCCCAGGCGCGGATCATCGGCCGTTCGGTGCACTGGCTGCCGACCCATGCGGAAAACAACTGGCAGCTGACCGCCGAGGAACTGGACATCATCTGCCGGGACGACCCGACCCGGCCGCGCATTCTGATCCTGAACTACCCGTCCAACCCGACCGGTTGCACCTACACCGACGATCAGTTGCTGGCGATTGCCAACGTGGCCCGCAAGTACAAACTGATCCTGCTGTCGGATGAGATTTACGGCGAGGTGCATTTCGAGGGCAAACACAAATCCATCGCCCGCTATTACCCGGAAGGCACCATCATCAGCACCGGTCTGTCCAAGTGGGCCGGCGCCGGCGGCTGGCGGCTGGGCACCTTTATCTTCCCGCCCGAACTGCGCCCGCTGCTGGACGCCATGGCGATCATTGCCAGCGAAACCTACACCGCCACCAGCGCGCCCATTCAGCACGCGGCGATTGCGGCCTTCAATGGCGGCGACGATATCGACGAGTACCTCCGGCAGTCCCGCCGGGTGCTGAAAGTCGTGGGCGAATACATGCACCAGCGCCTGACCGATATGGGCGCGGTCGTGCAGAAGCCGGAAGGCGCGTTCTATCTGTTCCCGGACTTCTCCAACTTCCGCGAGCAGTTGGCCCGCCGGGATATCAAAACCTCCCAGGCATTCTGCACCGCGCTGCTGGAGAACACCGGTGTGGCCATCCTGCCGGCCAGTGACTTCGGCTTTGTGCCGGATCATCTCGGCGCCCGGCTGGCGTTCGTCGATTTCGACGGCGGCGAGGCACTGAAGCTGGCCGGCACCGAGTACGCCGACCAGACTCTGGACAACCGCTTCGTTGAGCAGGCCTGCCCGCGCCTGGTACTGGCCATGGACAAGATGGAGCGCTGGCTGCAAAGCCTGTAACCGCTCAGCGTGACCGTCCGGTCATGCTAGACTGGCGCCCTCAGCCAGAACTTTGGAGGGCGCCATGTCTGATTCCGTTACCCTGTCCCAGATCACCGACTTCGCCGAGTCTCTCGCCCGGGAAGCCGGCGAACTGATCCGCCGAGAGCGGCAAGACAAGACCCTCCGTACCCAGTACAAGCACCAGACCGAACTGGTGACCCACGCCGACGTGCTGGCCGACGAATTCATCACCGACGCCATCCGCAAGGCGTTTCCGGACCACCGTATCCTATCGGAGGAATCGATGCCGGATCTGACTCAGGCCCGGTCACTGGAGACCCCGCTGTGGATTGTCGATCCGATCGACGGCACCGTGAACTACGCCTACGGTCACCCTCAGGTTGCGGTATCCATTGCCTACGCCGAACGCGG
>JBPEXU010000103.1:0-3637 GCA_052031225.1 Marinobacter sp.
TGTCCAGGGCGGCGTCGTCCAGTAACTCATGGCTGGAGGAAGACTGCAGGCGAGCCCCGGTGAGCGTGCCGTCGCGGCGGAATTCGAACACGACTACGGCCGTGCCCTGTTGGCCCAACCGGCGAGCCTTGCGGGGGTAGTGGTAGTGCCGCGCCAGATGACGGCTGAGGCGGGACAGGTAGTCATCCACCGCGTCCGGTGTACCGGCGTTCTGTAGCGGGACCGGTTGGTCGCCGGTGCGAGCGGCGGGTCTGTCCCCCGGGCTGGCGGAGGTGGTCACCGGCTCAGGACGCGGATCCGGTTGCCTGGACGCGGTTTCCGGAGTCTCGTTTTCTGGCTCTGGCTCTGGCTCTGGCTCTGGCTCTGGCTCTGGCTCTGGCTCTGGTTCTGGCTTTGGTTCTGGCTTTGGTTCTGGCTTTGGTTCGGGTTCCGGGGCGCGCGTGGGTGCCGGTGATGTCGGTTGGGCCTGGGTTGCCAGCGCCGGAACCGCACTCGGGGATGAGGTTGGCGTTGAGGCCGCCGTCGGTTCCGGCGGGGCCGGTGCCAGCGATATCCGCAGTGCCGGGGTGCTGGTCACGGCACCGTCGCCCAGCGGTCGCAAGGTCAGTGGTTGCTCTGGCAGCAGGCGGGCGGCTACCGCCAGTGTCATGGACACCGACACCACCAGCAGTACGAATCGGACGCCTGGGCCTGGCCCCTTCACGGCGTGGACTCCGTAAGCAGGATCACACTGTCGTAACCGCCGTGTTCGAGCACCTTGAACAGGCGTTCAAGCTCCGCCATGGGGGTGCTGGCGGCCGCTGCGATGTGCAGGGTTGCGCCGGGTTCGAGTGGCGCCAATGCCTCCAGCACCGTATCCGGGGTGACCGTGCGGGTGCCGACCCGCCATTGCCCGTTGCCGGTTAGCTGCAAATCCGCCCGGGGGGGCTGTGGCGCGGCACTGGGGGAATCCGGCAGATCCGGCAAGGCGGTGTCGGTCAATTGCCCGGCGACGATAAAAAACAGAAGCAGCAGAAACACCAGATTGATCAGCGGCAGCAGGGCCTGTTCGAGCCGCTCCAACAGCGGCGGGGCAGACTCTGGCCTCGGCGGCATCAACGTGGTCATTGCCCCCCCTTCGGTCGTTGCCAGCGACCGCGGATGCCGGCCTGATCCAGCGTGGTCAGGGCGAGGGTGAAGGCGGACAGCGGGGTGTCGTCACCGGTGGCCAGGTGGATGTCGGTGATGCCCTGGCGCTGGAGCTGTGCGATCAGGCCGGCCAGGTCGTAAGTGCCGTGCCCGGGCCAGTGCAAGCGGCGGTCATCGACAACGGTAATGGTCGGCACCGGGGTGGTGTCCACCGATCCGCTGCCGTCGGCGACGGTGGCCAGTTCGAGATGATGAACCGGTGTCAGCCGGCTGGTCAGCATGAAGAACACCAGCAGGATGAACACCACGTCGATCAGCGGTGTCAGCCGGATCGGTAATGGCCGCCGGGGCCGGGGTTCAACCAGTTGCATGGGCCAGCGGCTGGCGTCGTTCGGTTGCGCGCTCGGGCGTGGGTGCGGTCACCGGTGCCGGGATGGTGTCCTCGCCGGCCCGACACTCGGCCGCTGCGGCGACGGCCTCCGGGTGTACTTCCAACACGGTGGTCAGCACCTGATTCAGGGTGCTGTGGAGCCGCCGCAAACGGAATTCCACCCAGGCGGCAGCGGCAGCAAAGGGAATGGCGACCACCAGCCCGGCGGCGGTGGTGGTCAGAGCTTCGTAGATACCGCCGCTGAGTTGACTGGCGCTGGCCCGGCCCTCGGTGGCGGCCATGGCACTGAATGCTTCCATCATGCCCAGGACGGTGCCCAGCAGTCCGAGCAGGGGCGCCAGTGCCGCCACCACTTCCAGTATTTTCAGGGGCGCTTCGAACGGCGTCAGCAACCGTTCCGCATCCCGGGCCGCGACGGCCTGGACTGTCCGGGCGCCGGGTGTGCTGAGCCAGGCGTCCATGGTCGTGGTCACCAGTTCCGCCAGCGGGTTGGTGGGCAAGAAACGCGGGCGGAGGCGCCGAAGGCGATCGGGAATCGCCCGCTCAGGTCCGGCCTGCCATTGGCTGAGTGCCGACCGGAGCCCGGCGCTGAGCCGGGGCGCGTACAGTGCCCCAAACAGCATCAGATACAGAAACGTTGCCAGCCCGACCAGCGCCATAACCAGTAAGACCAACATCACTGGCCCGCCGATGGCCAGCAGGTTCTGGAGTGGCGCCGCCAAGGACGGCGGTAAGTTGGACAGCAGGGCGGAATAGGGCATGACGATATCGCTTGCTACTCAAATGATATCGCCAATGATAACGATTATCAGTAAATAGTCCAGGGCGCCTACCAAGCTGTAATCTGCGCCAGTACCCGGTTCTGCTAAGGTTCGCATTGCCAACTACACTGATAAAGCGGATCTGGCGGGGGTGAAGGAGGTTGGTCATTGCTATTCCACGGTCTGACGGTCTGACGGTCTGCGGGCCATGCTGAAGCATTGGTTTGGAAGTCTGGTTAACCGGGCCGTCGCGCTGGTGGTTGTCGCCATGGTGCTGGCTGCCCTGGTGGTGGCGACCGCGGGCGTCTTGCTCAGCCGCAGTGAGCTGGAGCAGCAGGCCCGCAACAAGGTTGAGACCATTGCCGATCTGATTGCCACCGAGCTGGATGATAAGCTGGCCCGCCGTCTGGAGGCGCTGAACCATGTGGCCGTGGACTTCACCATGTCGGAAGACGCCTACCGGTCCCGGGCGCGGGTGCTGTTGCGCCAGCAACGGGCGCTGCAGTACCTGTTTGACGGTATTTACCTGATCGGTGCCGATGGCGAAGTCCTGGCCGAACACCCGGAGGACTACCAGCAGCGTGGTTTGAATGTGAGTGACCGGGAATACTTCCAGGTGGCCTCCAGCCAGCTGACACCGGTGATTTCCAACCCTTACATCTCCAATTACAAGGACAAGCCCGCGGTCATGGTGGCGGCGCCGGTGTTTGATCACAGCGGGCGTTTCATTGGCATGCTGGGCGGGGCCATTCTGCTGGAACAGGGGCGATTTATGGAAAAGGTGACCGAGCTGAGAATCGGTCGCACCGGCTACCTGTTCCTGGCCACCCGTGACGGCACCCTGATTGCCCATGGCGAAGATCGACGCGTGATGGTGCCGGTTGCCCGGGATAACCCGGCAATCCGCAATGCGATGGCGGGGTTCCAGGGCACGGTGCACAGCCGGGATTTCGATGGCTCGGACACCATTGTCTCGTTCCGGCAGCTGGCCCAGGTGCCCTGGTTTGTTGCCGGGGTGTGGCCGGCGCGGGAAGCCTACGCACCGATCACTCGCCTGGCCGATGCCTTTGTCTGGATTCTGGCGGCGGTGATTGTTCTGGTGGTTCCGGTGGCGCTGTGGGTATTCCGACGCCTGATGGCACCGCTGAAAACGCTGGGTCAGCAGATCAGCGACCGTTACCTGGGACGGCGCACGCAGCCGGTGGAGGTGACCGGGGGCCATGAAATTCGCCAGGTCGCGATGATTTTCAATACTGTCTCAGACACGCTCAAACAGGAACAGCAGCGGGCGGAAACCATTCTGGGCGTGATGCAGGAGGGCGTGTTGATGGTCGATACCTCCGGCCGCATCCGCTAT
>JBPEXU010000104.1:0-5652 GCA_052031225.1 Marinobacter sp.
TCCGCGCCCGGGACCTGCTGCGCCAGCCACGCCATAAAATCACCGCCATCGCACTGGCCTGCGGCTTCAACGATCCCAGCCAGTTCAGCCGGGCGTTCAAGGCCCGGTTCGGGCTCACGCCGTCGAGCTATCGTCGTCAAACCCTGAGGTGAGGCAACATTGGTTCAGGAAAAGGTCGTCCAGGGAGATGGCGCCGGTTGCGGGTCAATCCAGCGGTCGGGCATAGCGCACCAGACAATTCATGGTTGAGATCGACAGGTCACGAAACACTTCGTCGGAGGCGATCACACTCGGAAACTCGCGATACATGGCCCGGCGACACGATGAGGTGTGGGCCTCGCTGCTGGCGACACAGGCGGTAAACGCGTCGCTACCGTGTGACTGGCCGGTTGCCTCTTCGCAGAGTGTGGGAATCTGGCTGATGGCCCAGTCCACCACCGCACTGCGCTCGACCGGGTTGGCCGCCAGATTGGTAAACCGGCCAGTCTCCACCGGTAGCGGCTGCGCCCGGAACTGGTTCCAGAGAACAACCAGCAGGGCGGCGGAAACGAGCAGGACGGTCGCTTTGGGGAATTTCATGGTGGTGGCGGCTTTCTGTCGGATGGTGGCGCGGATGATAAAACGTCTGCCTGCCGGATACAAAGCCGGGCCGTACCGGATCAGCCCAGGTTTTGCGAGCGGGCCCTGGCGGAATCACTGAACACCACCCGGTCACGGCCCTGGCCCTTCGCTTGATAAAGCGCGTTGTCAGCCTCGGACACCAGCCTGTCAAAGCTGATGTGGTGCCACTCAGCCACGCCCATGGATACGGTAAAGCTGAGCGCTTGGCCCGCCACCGGGACCCGGACCTGACGAACGCAATCCAGAACTTTTTCGCAGAGCGCAGCTAAGTCGACCTGGTCGGAATCCGGCACCAGAATGATGAATTCCTCGCCGCCCCAGCGGCCAAAATGGTCGACCGTCCGCAGGGATGGCACCACGGCCTCGACAAAGGCCTTCAGGCATGCGTCGCCGACCGCATGACCGTAGCGGTCATTGATCCGTTTGAAATGATCGAGATCAAGCAACAGTACCGCGAACGGCCGCTGACTGCGGGCACTGCGGATGGCCTCCTCCTCGCCCCGGATCTTCATCGACCGGCGATTGGGGATGCCCGTCAGCTCATCGGTGGAAGCCAGCTCCTGGAGCAGCGTATTGGCCTCCCGGAGCGCTTCGGTTCGCTCGCGTACCCGCTGCTCCAGTTCCAGATTCAGCTGATTGACCTCCGCCAACACCCGTCGAAGCCGGGTTGAGGTTCGCCGATTCTGGTGCACGAAGGCGGCCAGATAAAGAATCATTGCGGTGAACAGCACGGCAAATTCCTGGGCCAGCAAGGCACTTTGCCGCTCCTGCTCGCGCACGAACGGACCAACACCGGCAACCGTTGCGAACGCCGCCACCAGGATGATCGCGGTCGTCAGTGCCGAACCGGCTAGCGAGCCGAAGCGCACCGCCACGTAAACCGGCGCCAAAATCACGATAAGAGGCGACAGCGCCAGGTAATTGGCGGCGTACAGATCGTGCAAGAAGACCGCGTAACAGGCCAGGATACTGACGCCCCAGGCCGCCAGCAGTTCCAGCCGCTGGCGCGCTGTGCCGGCAACCAGAAGCCTGCGCACACCGGTATGAAAGACCATGTGAAGGAGGGGCGTCAGAGTAATCAGGCCGGTCGCGTCCCCGACCCACCAGAGACGCCAGAACGTCATGAACGGGGTGTCGCTGGCACCTTGCAGCGCATACACCGATGCCCCGGCAAACGCAGCCAGTGGTGAGGCCACGAAAAAGACGGTGACCAGAAACAGACTGAGATCCCGGGGTTCGTGCCAGTCCATCTCCCGGCCCAGGGCGCGACGGATCAGGGTAGCCGCGATCAGGCACTCGGACACGTTGATGGCACCGAATACCAGTGCCTGCGCCACCGTAAACACCGGCACATCGGCGGCAATCTCGGCCATGATCACGACAAGAACCAGTGGTGCCCAATCCCGCCTGTCGCTGTTGAGTAGCGCGGCCAGCAATACCGCATTGGGGGGCCAGAGAATGACAATACCGCTTTCCAGGGCCGCGAAGTGGACCCCGACGAAGGCGCCAAGGTAGTACAGCAGCCCGACGCTCACGGTCAAAGCTGCGTTTCGATACTGGCCCTGCAAAGCGACTCTCTCTGCAATGCTGCCCTGTCCGAAGTACGGGCGTGGCCCCAAGATCCTTTTCGGGAGTCTGGTCAAGTACCAGCCGCGGGCAAACCCCGGCTGATTCCTTAACCATTGTTCAAAAACACCCAGGCCGCAAGGCCTCTCAGTTCCGTCGGATGTCGCTTTGCAAGCCCTCTGCTCAGGTGCGGGCTGGGATAAACGCGCCGTAGCCCGGCTCCCGGCCCAGCGACGGCACGATCTGCTCGTCGTCGACGGCGAGCTTGCCGTTGATCAGCACGTACTTCACGATGCCCGGATTACGGTTCACCAGCCGCTGCAGGTCGAAGTTCTCCATCTCCGCCCAGTGCACCGCTTCCAGATCCTGATCAAAGCCGCTGGGGTCCAGCACCACCACGTCCGCCCGATCGCCTTCCCGGATCTTGCCGGCATCGACCCCGAACCAGTCGGCCTGATCGCCCGTAAGGCGATATACCGCCTGCTCCATGGTCATGATGGGATCGCCCTCATCGATGGATTCCTGCACCAATTTCAGCAGGCGCAGAGGCAGGTTGTAGAACGCCATATTGCGGATATGGGCCCCGGCGTCGCTGAAGGTAATCAGCGCCTTCGGATCCCGCACCATGCGCTTGAGCACGTGTTTCCGGTGATTGCCCACGGTGGTGTACCAGCGGATTTTTTTGCCGAACTGCACCACCAGATCCAGGAACAGATCGACCACATGAATACCCCGCTCCCGGGCCACGTCCTCGAAGTTCCGGCCGACCAGCGAGGCATCGGGGCAGTCGATGATCAGGGCGTCGCCGAAATCCCGCTGCCAGACCCGCGGGCTCAGTTTCTCACCATAGAACCGGCGGAACTCCCGCCGGTAGGACTCATCTTTCAGCAACTGGTTGCGCTCGACGGCGTCTTTCAGGTCCAGCGCCATCTCGCCGGCCCCAAACTCTTCAAAGAACACCACGTCGATGCCATCGGCGTACACGGTGAACGGCGTCGGCAGCACCTGCCAGCGGAAATCCCCGCGCAGGGCGTTGGTGACTTTCGAGGTCAGCCGGGTGAGGTTGGTGAGGTAAGCACTGCCCTTGAGATCCATCTGGCTGATCAGCGTGGTTTTCAGCGGCCGCCGCAGCCAGCCCAGGCACTCCCGCACGTATTGCAGAATCTGCAACGGCGTCGCGGCGTTGGGGGCCCCCTGATGGACCCGGCCATACTGGCGCACCAGCCGGTTCAGCCGGGCGATCTCGCGCCAGCGGGCGTAGGTGCTGGGCAGGCTCTTGGACCACTCCCGGTCGCCATCCACCTTGTCCCACTTCAGACACATGGTAGAAAGCCCCAAAAAGCCCTCGTCCAGCGCTTCTTTCAGCAGCGCTTCCATGGTCCGCATCTCATCCTCGGTCGGCACCACCGACCGGTCGGTAGCCCGGCTCAACCCCATAACCCCGGTTCTCAGATCGCTGTGGCCGAGAAAACTAATGACATTCGGCCCCAACGGGATCTGCTTCACATACGCCACCCATTGCGACGGCGTGGACCAGCTCTTGTTGGCTTTCAGAATCGGCAATACCCGCTCCCGGGGCACGGTTTCAACGCGGGTGAAGATGTCGGAGGCGTCTTCGTATTCGCTGCAGATCATGCTCAGAGAACAGCTCCCCACCAGCACGGTGGTCACGCCATGGCGGACGGATTCGGACAGGCTCGGGCTGACCAGCAGTTCGGCGTCGTAGTGGGTGTGGGTATCGAGAAAGCCCGGAGTCACCCAGCGACCGGCGGCATCAATCACCCGCTGCGCCTGATCGTGGGGAATGCGGTCACTGGTGACCCGGGCAATACGACCATCCCGGATTCCCAGGTTGCGGATGGCGGACGGCGCTCCGGTGCCATCGAAATAGCGCCCACCCTCAATGATCACATCGTACTGAGCCATGCGTTCTTCCCTCGTCGTCTTTTGTTGTTGTTCGGATGCTGGTCAGACTACGACGGATTCTGGTGGTGTTCTTGCGATTTCACGACAACTCACTCAGGCTATAAAAAACTTAGCAAACGGCAGATCTCGTGACGGTCAATACCCACTACCTGATCCGAACCAGCTCCCTGCAAGGCTTTGACCGGCTGGTGACCGAACTGGGCGGCGACCCCGAGCCGCTGCTGGCGGCGTACGGGCTAACGGTTGGCTCGCTCCGGTGCGAGCGCGAGACCATGAACATCCGGGATCTGGTCGAGCTGCTGGAAATCACCGCCCGCCGCCTGGGCTGTCCGGAATTCGGCATGCGACTGGGGGCCAGCCAGGATTTCGGCATGCTCGGCCCGCTGGGCCTGCTCCTGCAGAACTGCCGCACCCCGCGCGAAGCGCTGCACTCGGCCCGCAGCTTCATGTTTTTCCACAACCAGTCGGAGTACTGGGACTACCACAGCCACGGCGCGCTCACGGCGCTGCAACGCTACGAGAACTTTTACGACATCACCGACACCCGCCAGTACCGGGAGCTGGCGCTCAGCGCCTGTTACCAGCTGTGCCGGACACTGATCGGCCCGGGCTTTCGCGGGGTGCGACTGGAACTGAGCCACGCGCCGCTGTCGTCGCCCGGCACCTACCGCCGGTACTTCCACACCGACGTCGCCTTCAATCAGGAGCACGACATCCTCTGGCTGGAAACCGACTTGCTGGACGCACCACTGCGCAACCAGAACGAGACCCTCAAACGCGCGGCCATGGCCTACGTGAAAAACCAAGGTCAGGACCACGAGCTGGATCTGGTGCAACAGGTACGCGTGCTGATCCAGCAGACTCTGGGCGCGCAGGAAGCCAGCCTGGAGAACATCGCCAGCCTGCTGGGGCTGAACCCCAGAACCCTGCAACGGCGATTGAAGCAGCACGGCGTGGTCTTCAAAGCGCTGGTCAACGACGTCCGGATCAAATCCGCTTGCTGGTACCTGCGCTCCAGCAACATGGACATCACCCTGCTCTCGGAAATGCTCGGCTACAGCGACGTCAGCGCCTTTTCCCACGCCTTCCGCAACGCCATGGGCGTTTCCCCCATGACCTGGCGCAGAGCGCTGCCGGGAACCGCGGCCCTTGCCGCGGAGGCGGGTTCCTAGTAGCTTGCCGGTGTTGCCCCGGATGGCCCACCAACGAAAAGGACGAACGCCCGATGATCCACGCTTTTGCCGTAGCCAACTACCGGAGCCTGAAACACATCGTGGTTCCGCTGTCCGATCTCAACGTGGTGACGGGCCCGAACGGCTGTGGCAAATCCAACCTCTATAAAGCCTTGCGACTGTTGGCGGAAACCGCCAAGGGCAACCTGATTGCGTCTATCGCGCAGGAGGGCGGGCTGGATTACACCTTTTGGGCAGGGCCGGAAACCTTCAGCCGCGACATGAAAGACGGCTCGGCACCGGTTCAGGGGTCCGCGAAAAAACAGAACACGCGCCTGAAACTGGGTTTCGTGGGCGAGGAGTTCGG
>JBPEXU010000105.1:0-5311 GCA_052031225.1 Marinobacter sp.
ACAGCGGCGAAGCCCAGATTCAGGCGGCGCTGCTGATCAGCCGGGAAGCCAGCCTTCGCAACTACTACCAGCGGGCCCTGGAGATCGCCCTGCTGGTGGCCGGCATCCTGCTGTTGGCGACACTGCTGGCACTGCTGATCGCCCGCCACCTGGGACGTCCCGTGCTGCAACTGGCGGACTACGCCCGGGCCGTCGGCGATGGCCACACCGCCCAGCCGCCAGCAATCAGCGCCGGTGGCGAGTTACAGCAGCTCCGGGACGCGCTCGGTGACATGCTGATCCGGCTGCAGGAGCGGGAAGCCCAGATCCGCTACGCCGCGACCCACGACGACGTGACCGGCCTGGGCAACCGCAATGCCCTCAAGCAGGAGGCCGAAGAGGTCTTCCGGCAGCGCCAGCTCCGGACCCTGATCGGCCTGCGGCTGAGCGGGCTGTCGGAAATCAACGACACCCTGGGCCTGGAGTTCGGTGACAAGGTGTTGCAACAACTGGCGCTCCGGCTGCGCCAGGAACTGCCCCAGGCTCAGATCATTGCCCATACCGGCGGCGGCGAGTTTTTGGCGTTGCTGCCCCACATCCCCCAGGATCGGCTGCTGTCGCAGGCCGAACACCTGCACGCGGTCATCCAGACACCACTGCAGGTTGACGGCACTCCGTTTTCACCCCGGCTGACCATGGTGACCATGGCGTTGCCGGAAGATGCCAGCAACACCAACGAACTGCGTCGGCGCCTGAACCTGACCTTCGAACAAGCGGACGATAAGCCGGAACAGGTGGTCCGCTATCAGCCTGGCCAGGACGAAAGCCATCTGCGGGAGTTGAAACTGATTGCCGATCTGGCCGGGGCGATCCGCAACAACGGCCTGCACATGCAGTACCAGCCGAAACTGGATCTGGCAACCGGCCAGCTCGTTCAGGTCGAAGCCCTGGTGCGCTGGATGCACCCGGAACTGGGCTTCGTGTCGCCGGAAGAGTTCATCTTCCTGGCCGAGCAGTCCGGACAGATTCACGACCTGACCGCACACATTCTCGAACGGGTCGCGGAAGATGCCCGGGCCTGGACCGCGCAGGGCGTCGATGCCGGCGTCGCCATCAACCTGTCCGCCAAGGATCTGACCTGGCCGCGGCTGACCGACCACCTGGCGCGCACCTTCGCCGACTGGCACCATGCCTTGGCGCGCATCACTCTGGAAGTCACCGAAAGCGCACTGATGGAAGACCCGGAAGAAGCCCTGGCCACCCTCAACAAATTGCGGGCGCTGGGCGTCACCCTGTCGGTGGACGACTTCGGCACCGGCTACTCGTCGTTGTCTCAGCTGCGGCAGATGCCGGTTCAGGAACTGAAGATCGACAAGTCGTTTGTGCTCAATCTGGACACCGAGCCCCAGGACCAGCTCATCGTCAAATCCACCATCGACATGGCTCACGGGCTGGGCCTGAAAGTGGTGGCCGAGGGCATCGAAAACCTCGACGCCTGGCACCTGCTCCGGGCTTGGGGCTGCAACCTGGGGCAGGGTTTTGGCCTCAGCCGACCGGTGCCGCCCACCGACCTGCCGGCGGTCCGGGACACCCTGGCCGAACGACGGCAGGCGCTGATCCAGAAACCAACGGAGAACGCATCATGATCCGAGGGCGCCTCTTGTGCCTCCTGGGCGGTCTGATGATCGCCAGCCACACCACCGCCGACATCGGCAGCCGGATCTGGGCCACCGGCGGCGTCACCACCATCGAAGGCAGCGCCGGCGGCGGGCTGGTGCCCTGGGCCCTGCTGGGCAGCTACGCCAGCGATGAGGAGTGGGGCGGCACCCTGGCCCTGAGCCGGGCCGAGGTGGACGACTACACCCTGTCGGTCGCCGCCGCCGGCATCACCTGGCGCAACCGGGTGGAACTGACCGTCGCCCGCCAGAGCCTAGACCTCGACACCCTGGTATTCACCCTGAAAGACGGCTTTGGCCTGGCGCAGGACGAGCTGACCCAGGACATCGTCGGTGCCAAAGTGCGGCTGTTTGGCGACGTGCTGTACCAGCCCTGGGGCCAGTGGAGCGCCGGCGTCCAGTACAAGCGCCAGAACGACTTTACCGTGCCCGACGCCATCGGCGCCCGGGACGACAGCGGCACCGACCTGTACCTGAGTGCCAGCAAGCTGTTCTTCGCCGCGCTGCTCGACCGCAACCTGCTGGTCAACGCCACCGCCCGGGCCACCCGGGCCAATCAGGGCGGCCTGCTCGGGTTCGGCGGCGACCGCAACAACGGCTACCAACTGATGCTCGAGGGCAGCGCCGGCCTGTTCATCACCCGCCAATGGCTGGTCGGGGCCGAGTATCGCCAGAAGCCCAACAACCTTGGCTTCGCCGACGAAGAGGACTGGTGGGATCTGTTTGTCGCCTGGGTGCCCGATCGCCGCCTGGCCGTCACCGCCGCCTGGGTTAACCTCGGCGATATCGCCACCCTGGAGAACCAGCGCGGGCTGTACCTGTCGTTGCAGGGGAGTTTCTGACCATGACACCAACGCCGATTCGAACCGTCACCACCGCCGTGCTGCTCAGCCTGGCCCTGGGCCTGACCGGCTGCCAGCATCAACCCCCGTCGCCGCCGGCGGCACTCTATGACCAGCTGGGCCAGCGCACCGGCATCGCCCGGATCGTCGAGGACCTGCTGTTCCTGATCGTCGAAGACGAGCGCATTAACCAGACCTTCAAAGGGGTCGATGTGGTGGAATTCCACCGCCACCTGACCGACCAGCTGTGCCAGCTCAGCGGCGGCCCCTGCACCTACACCGGCCGGGATATGCGGGAACTGCACGCCGACATGGCCATCACCGACACCCAGTTCAACGCCCTGGCCGAGAACCTGATCCGGGCGATGGAGAAAAACGACGTGCCCACCGGCGCCCAGAACCGGCTGCTGCAGCAACTGATCCCGCTGTATCCGGAGATTCGTAACTTGTAAATCAGGCTGCACCGCCAGCAACATCCGGCCCTCGGACGCCGTGAGGCAATCGGTAGCACTGCACCGGCGTCTGTATTAATCTTTTGTCCTTTGGTCAGGCCACCCGGCACGGATTGCCGGGTGCTGGCGCACCAAACCGCTGAAGGTCATTCCGGACCAGACAACGTTTTAAAGGACTAAAACAATGCCTGAGACACCAACCCGTCCAGACACCCAGGGACAACCCTCGACCAACACACCGGCATTCAAGGACGAACAGCTCGACCACATCGTTCGACGCCGGGCCGAGTATGACGACAACCACCCCCAGGACCTCGTTCTTAGCGTCCCCAAACGCGCAGGCGGCACCCTGACCATCCCATTGCTGAAAAACGCCCGCTCGAATCTGGAGCGGGACGAGTATCAGGAAAACACCCTGGTCCGGATCAAACCGCTGGCGGAAATCGCCAGCAACCTACCCATCCAGTCCGGGGGCGTGACCATAAACCAAGGCAAAGGCGTTGGGCTGATTCGACCCGGCTACCTCTATGTGTTCCGTGGTGATCGCCTGTGGCGGGAGCTGGAGGTCGGCGAATCGGGGCGGATGAGCGATGTCGATCTGGGCCAATACCGGGCGGGCACCGAACCGCCACCGGCCAGCCGGCCTAGCGAGGGCGAATGGCTAACCGACATCCTGGTACCCGTGTTTCTTCAGGGCCAGGCGGTGATCCACGACTACCGCATCGCCTACAGCGAAGTGCAGTGGGACTGGTCTTACATCCAGAGGCTGGAACAGGACCGTCGCGCACGGGCGGCCCGAACCACACAACTTGCCCCGGCCTGGGCCGTCACGATTGCCGGGGACCTGGGCTTCGACACCGGCTTTCCCGCCGCGCCCATTGAACGGGTCGCCGAACTGCGATCCCGGGATCTGGGTGTCGAACTGATGCTGGAAACGCCGAGCCAATTTGCACCGGGCTTTGAGCGGCCCGGAGACGATGAACTTGTGGTAAAGCTCAGCCGCCTGCTCGAACAGAATGAGACTATTGACCAGACCGCGTTCGATCTGAGCTGCGAGCCCGAACCGGATCAATTGGCCAGCCTCCGGGACCACAAAGGGCTGGTGTGCGTGGCCGTGCCGGACCCGCTGTTCAAGCTCCGGCACAGTCTGGCGCAACTGCATCTGGCACTGCACTACCTGGACGCGCTCGACGCTTCCCTGAAAAACAACCCCTTGGCGCACTCCGCCATGCTGATCCGGCAAGCCGTGTTTGACCCGACGCCGCAGGGCCAATCCGCCGCACTGTCCCAATACGCCCGCGCCATCGACCGGGCAAAACTGGATGAGACGCTTCGCACCGGGGAGCGAAAACAGGCCATTGAGGTCATCAACCGACACCTGCGCCAGATCCGATACCTGATCGAGAACCAGACCCTCAACCACACCCTGGCCGATTACCGAGAGTGCGGGGATGTCGCCATCTGCGAAGGCTACCTGCTCATCGCCGACACCCTCAACCTGCTGCAACAACTGCCCGGCGTTCTCTCCGCCCAGGGCCTGCGCCGGACACAGGCCCCCCTGACGATCCTTAAACAGTGGCTGCTGGACGGCTCGTTTCTGACCCAGTGGGCACCTCAGACGGTCGACGACGAGGACGCAACCCAGGCCTCCGCCTTGGCACGGCTTCAGGTGCTGACCCAAGACCAGCGCGACATCGACGACGCACTGCTGGAGCGCCTCAATCTGCAATCGCTGGCCTATTTGGAAAAGCAGATTCGCGAAGAACAGGAAAAACCCATCGCCCGGCTGCAGGGCGTTGCCAGCGCGGGCAAAGTAGCGGGCATGATCTCTGGCGCGCTGAACGAATGGAGCGCGGCGGTACTGACCGTGTGCAAGCGCCTGGTGGAAGAGGGCGCCATCCAACCCATCGAAATCCAGCGCATTATGCAGGCGGCCGCCTCAAACCTCGTGCTCGCCGACCCGACACTTAAGGGCATCGAAGTGATGGATCGCACCGGTGCCATGCACCGTGGCGTTATCGTCGGCGTTCATGGCCACGGTCTGACACGGGGCCTGACCGACCTGGACCGCACCGAAGGCCTGCTCACCCGACGCAACGACTACCTCTACGCCGATCTGCTGGACGATACCGACCGCCGCGTGGCCTCCACCAGCCCCAAACGCGCCTCCGATGCGCTGGAGGAGGCCATTCGCAAGGTCGCGGGCCAAACGTTGGTGTTTTCCGCGCCCGCCGGTCATCCGGAAGTCCAGAAGCTGAGCTTGCTGAAGGTCGATTTTGCGAAACAGGCCGGTCAGATTGTCGATGGGCCGGCGGTGGCTCGGGGGTTGGTGGTGTTGGCGGCGTTTAATGTGTTTTTGGAG
>JBPEXU010000106.1:0-3076 GCA_052031225.1 Marinobacter sp.
ATTGCCATTGCCATGGCACTCATCGATCCGAACGACTACAAGCCCCAGATTGAAAAGGCGGTCGAGCAGCAGACCAACCTCGACCTCAACCTCAAAGGTGACATCGGCTGGTCGTTCATCCCGCTCGGCCTGGAACTCAACCAGGTCGACGCCAGCCTCGACGACAAGCCCTTCCTGGCTTTGGAACGACTGGTGGCGGAAGTCAACTTCTGGTCGCTGATCACCATGGCGCCGCAGGTCGATCGCTTCCTGCTGGATGGCCTGGACACCCGCCTGGTCGTCGATGAACAGGGCAACGGCAACTGGACCCGGATCATGAAAGATTCGCCGCAAGAACCGCAGGCGCCGGCTGCAACCGAGCAACCCAGCGAGGCTGAGCCGGAGGCCGCCGAGGGCGGCGAGCCACTGAACTTCAACGTCGACAGTGTCCAGATCAGCAACGCCCAGGTTCACTACACCGACCTGGCCACCGGCCAGGCGGTCACGCTCGACGACTTCTCGGTCGCCGCCAGCGCCATCACCCTGGGCTCGGAGTTTCCGCTGGAAGTCGGTTTCAGGGTGGAGACCGCTCAGCCCAAGCTCACCGTCGATGGCACCATCAAAGCCCGGCTCGCCGCCAACGAAGCGTTGAACGAGTTCGCCGTTTCCGGTCTGGCGGCGACGTTCGATCTGGCCGGCGAACCGTTCGGCGGCCAGTCGGTGACCGCCACGTTGGCCGGGTCCGCCCAGGCCAACCTTGAGCGTGAAACCGCCACGCTGTCCGACTTCACCGCCCGCCTTGCCGACCTGGCCCTGAGCGCCGATCTGTCGGTCGAGGGTTTCGGCGAGAACATGGCCCTGAACGGTTCGCTGGCGGTGGCCGAATTCTCACTCAAAGACCTGCTAGCGAGCCTGGGCCAGGCGGCCATCGAAACCCGCGACCCGGAGGTGCTCCATGCCCTCGCCTTCAACACCCAGCTCGGCGGCTCGCCCGGCAAGATCGCACTGAGCGACCTGACCCTTCAGCTCGACGACACCACCTTCAAAGGGTCCGGCAGTTACACCCTGAGCAATGGCGCTGTCGTCTTCGCCCTGAATGGCGACCAACTCAACGCCGACCGCTACCTGCCGCCGGCGACCGAAGGCGAAACCGAAGCAGCGCCCCAGCAAAGCGCACAAACGGCGCCCACAGGGCGGGAAGGCGAACTGCTGCCGCTGGACACCCTGCGCGCCCTGCTGCTCGACATAGACTTCGGCCTGGGCGAGCTCGTGGTCAGCAACCTGACCATCAGCGACATCAAGGCCAGCACCACCGCCAACAAGGGCGTACTCAAGGTGGACGAGTTCTCCGGCAAGCTGTACGCCGGCACCTTCAACGCCAATGCCACCATTGACGCCCGGACCGACACCCCCACGTGGGCTTTCGGCTCCAAGGTGGCCAACGTCCAGACGCTGCCACTGCTGACGGACCTGGCCGACGTCACCCTGCTCTCCGGTGCCGCCAACCTGAACGTGGATGTCAGCACCCGCGGCAACCGCGTCTCGGTGCTGCGGGAAAACGCGCAGGGGGAAATCAACTTCAACCTGGCCGAGGGCGAATTCCGCAACATGAACCTGACCCGCCTGGCCTGCCAGGGCATTGCGCTGGCCAACCGGGAACAGCTCAGCACCACCGACTGGGGCGCCACCACGCCGTTCAACGACATGCGCGGCACCCTCAAGATCGACGGCAACACCCTGCGCAACCCGGATCTGGTCGCAGCGCTGGCGGGCATGCGCCTGGAAGGCACCGGCACGGTGGACCTGCAGAAGACCGCGCTGGACTACGAAGCGGGGCTGCGCATTGTCGGCGAAATCCATCGGGATCAGGCCTGCCGCGTCACCGAGTACGTCGAGAACGCGGTCATCCCGGTGGAATGCCGCGGCAACTTCGCGGACGACCCTTCCGGCCTCTGCTCCTTCGACGGCTCTCGCTTCCGCGACACCCTCGCAAAAATGGCCGAGAACGCGGCCAAAGCCAAGGCCGAGGAAGAGCTGGATCGCGCCCGGGAGAAGGCCGAAGAAAAGGTTAAAGAGAAGCTCGGCGAGGAACTGGGCGACAAGCTCAAGGGCCTGTTTAACTGATGACGGATCGCTTCGCCCAACAGCTGCTCGACTGGTATGACCGCCACGGCCGGCACGACCTGCCGTGGCACCACGACCGCACGCCCTACCGGGTCTGGGTCTCGGAAATCATGCTCCAGCAGACCCAGGTCGCGACCGTCATCCCCTACTACCAGGCCTTCATGGCGCGCTTTCCCACCGTTGCCGATTTAGCGCGCGCGCCAGAGGACGATGTGCTGAGCCACTGGTCGGGCCTGGGCTATTACGCCCGCGCCCGCAACCTGCACAAGGCCGCGAAACAGGTGGTTGAGGAGCACGATGGCAAGTTCCCGGACACCCAGGAAGCATTGGAAGCACTGACCGGCATTGGCCGTTCGACCGCCGCCGCAATACTGGCACAGGCGTTCGGCAAGCGCGCCGCCATCCTCGATGGCAACGTCAAACGGGTGCTGGCGCGTTACCACGCCGTTCCCGGCTGGCCGGGCCAGACCGCGGTGCTGAACCAGCTCTGGCAGCACGCCGAAGTTCACACCCCTAGTGAGCGCGTGCGCGATTACACCCAAGCCATTATGGATCTGGGCGCCCTGGTGTGTACCCGCACCCGACCAGACTGCCACCACTGCCCGGTTCAGGACGGCTGCCAGGCCCATGCCCGGGGCGAAATCGCACGTTATCCGGGCGCCAAACCCAAAAAAACCAAGCCCGAAAAAAGCACCTGGATGGTCATTCTCGAAGACCCGACCGGTCGCGTCCTGCTGGAGCGGCGCCCACCCAGTGGCATCTGGGGCGGCCTCTGGAGCCTGCCCGAGCTGGACCCGGCCTACGGCGCCGAGGAACTTCAGGACGCGTGCGAACAGCACCTGGGCCTGAGCTGCGGCAGCCCGGAAATCATCGAAGGCTTCCGGCACACCTTCAGCCACTACCACCTGCACATCCGCCCGGCCCGCCTGCCGGTCACCGCAAACGCCAGAGCCGAGGACTCCGGCCATCGCCG
>JBPEXU010000107.1:0-4486 GCA_052031225.1 Marinobacter sp.
CCGCTCGCGCTCGCCATTGCGGCGGCGCCCAGCCTGGCCCAGGACAGCGATCAGGACCTGACCCGCCTGCAACAGCAACTCAATGCCATGCAGCAGCAGCTGAATTCCATGCGCGACACCGGCGTCACCTTCAACGGTTTCTTCAGTACCGGCTACGCCCGCGCCAGCAATGACGCCGGCTTTGCCGGTGTGACCGAAAAAACCAGCGTCGCGGACCTGAGCCTGCTGGCCCTGCAAGGCACCTTTGACGTCACCGACAAGAGCCAGGTGGTGATGCAGCTGGTCGGTCGCGGGGCCGACGACTGGGACCCGCAGATGGAATGGGCCTACCTGAGCCATCGGCCGACCAACAACCTGCAGTTGCGGGTTGGCAAGATGCGGATTCCGTTCTTCCTCTACTCGGATTCCCTGGAAGTGGGTTACGCCCAGCCCTGGGCCCGCCCGCCACAGAGCGTGTACGGGCCGATCGCGGTGACCAGTTACGTCGGCGCGGATGCCAGCTACACCCTCAACTTTGATAATTCGTCGCTGATCGCCACCGGCTTCTCCGGCTTCACCGATGAGGACGGCAACTCCGGCGACGTGCAGCTGCGCAACATCTTCGGCCTGAACCTGAGCTGGACCGATTACATCTGGACCCTGCGCGCCGTGGCCGCGACCGCGGAAGCCGACATCGATGCCACCCGCCTGGGCGCGCTGGCGGCGGACAACGGCATTACCCTGCCGGCCGGCACCACCGTGCTGGCGGACGGCGATGACGGCAACTTCTTTGGCCTCGGCGCCACTTACGACGACGGTCGCTGGCAGATCATCGGCGAAGTGACCCGGGTCGAACTGGACGGCAAGTTTGCCGACACCGATTCGGCCTATCTGTCCGTGGGCCACCGCTTTGGCGCCTGGACACCGTACCTGGCGTTCGGCTGGATCGAAAGCCAGGACGACGACGAGCGCACCGGCGCCTTCATTCCGGGCTTCGTGCCAGAGTCGATTCTCAACTACGACCGGGAAGAGTTCAGCGTTGGCACCCGCTGGGACATCACCCCGGGCGTGGCAATCAAGGCGGACATCACCCACGCCCGCGGCCTCGACGATGGCCCCGGCAACCTGAACACGCCGTACATGCTGACGTCAAACACCGACAGCACCAACGTCTATACCGTCAAGATCGATTCGGCGTTTTAAGGAGGCCAGCCATGAACACACGCAATTTAGTGCTTCTGGCCAGCCTGATGGTCAGCCCGTGGGTGGTCGCGGACGTGGTGGTGATTGGCCACCCGGCCGGGCCGGACAGCATCAGCGCCAATCAGGTGCGGGATATCTACCTGAACCGGAGCCAGCAGCTGCCGAATGGCCAGAGCGCCAAGCCGCTGGAACTGCCCGAAGGCAACCCGGTTCGCGGCGAGTTCCACAGCAAGGTCACCGGCCGGAACGACGCCCAGCTGAAAGCCTTCTGGTCCCAGCAGGTGTTCACCGGTCGGGGCCAGCCGCCGGCCGAGGCCACCAACGCCGCCGCGATGAAGGCCCAGGTCAGCTCCATGCCCGGCAGCATCGGCTACATCGACGAAGCCGATGTCGACGGCAGCGTGAAGGTGCTGCTGAAGCCCTGAGTCCGGGCGCGCAGCCGGCACCAAAAAGGGTGGCACCGGGCCACCCTTTTTTCGTTCCGGCGCGTCAGAATCCCCGGGGCACGGTTTGGGGCTCGACAAATTCGAACAGCCCTTCCAGGCCACCTTCACGACCAATGCCGGACGCTTTCATGCCGCCAAACGGCGCCTCCGGGGTCGGCCCGGTGCCGGTGTTCCAGCCGACATGACCAAAGCGCAGCCCGGCCGCCACTCGCTGGGCCCGCTCGGCGTCGGCGGTAAACACGTAGGAGGCGAGGCCGAATTCGGTGTCGTTGCCGGCCTCGATCACTTCTTCTTCGGTCCGGAACAGCGCCATCGGCACCAACGGGCCAAAGGTCTCTTCCTGATAACAGCACATGTCGCGGGTGACCCCCATCACCACCGTGGGCGGGAAAAATAGGTCCTGGCCCAGCTCGGCCGGACGCTTGCCCGCCACCAGAGTGGCACCCTTATCCAACGCATCCTGCAGATGCCGTTTCACCTTGTCGTAACCCGCCTTGTTGATCAGCGGCCCGATATCGACGCCGTCGTTCATGCCGTCGCCCAGGGTCATCCGGCCGACCCGCTCGGCCAGTTTCTCGGCAAACGCATCCGCCACCCGCTCCTGCACAAACACCCGGTTGGCGCAGACACAGGTCTGGCCGCCACCACGGAATTTGTTGGCGATCAGGTTGTCGGCCGCGGCATCCAGATCGGCATCGTCAAAGACAATAAACGGGGCATTGCCGCCCAGCTCCAGGGCCAGTTTCTTGACCCGCTCAGCGCTGTCGACGATCAGCCTGCGGCCGACCTCGGTGGAGCCGGTAAAGCTGATCATCGGCACGTCCGGATGCTCGCACAGCACCTTGCCGATCATGCTAGCCTGGCCCATCACCAGATTGACCATGCCCGCCGGCAGCCCGATCCGGTCCAGCAGGGTAAACAGCGCAATCATGGTCAGCGGGGTCTCACTGGCCGGCTTGATCACCGACGGGCAGCCCGCCGCCAGCGCCGCAGACAGCTTCTTGGCAATCATGCCGATCGGGAAGTTCCAGGGCACGATCAGCCCGGCGACACCGATTGGGCGGTAGTGCACCGTCCAGGTGCAGCCTCTTGGCGTCTCGGCCAGGGAGTGCGCATCCAGCGCCTGGATGTGTTTGGCGCAGTAATCGAAAAAACCGGCGGCGTAATCGACCTCGCCCTGGGCCTCTGTCCACGGCTTGCCGTGTTCCAGACACAGAATGCGGCCGATTTCCTCACGGTGTTCGGTCAGGGCGTCGCGGATGTCTTCGAGCCACTGCCGGCGCACATCCAGCGGATACGGCTGGCTCAGCCGCAGCGCTGCTTTGCCCGCCTCGATGGCCGCCAGCACATCCTGCTCCGGCATCGACGGCACCTGGGCAATGACCGCGCCCGTTGCGGGGTTGTAGACGTCGAAGGTGTTGCCCTGGGCGCCGTCGGTCCAGCGCCCGTTGATGTAGCCCGACAACTGCTCCAGCAATGGTGACTCGATCATGTCCACTCCTCGTCTGCGTTTTGCCCGGCTCGAAAGCCCGGGTCATTTGCGTCCATGGATGTTGTCTTCCATAGTGGATGCTGAGTCCATCACTGTAAAGTCGGGGTGCTGACACGCCGGCTGGGCACACCGATCTCCGCAATACGGACCGAAAGGAGGCAGGACGATGAAAGCGTATTTCCACCCGTCACAGGACCTGCACGTCCCCAAGACCTATTTCACCCGGGGCCAGATGCGCGCGCCGCAGGAAGTACCGGACCGCACCCGCCAGATGCTGGAAGGGCTGCGGGAGCTGGGCGTTCCGATCCTGCAACCGGCCGATCAGGGCGCCGGCCCGATTTCACAGGTGCACGATCTGGGTTACCTGCGGTTTCTGGAGTCGGCGCACCGGCGCTGGCAGGAGATGGACGACTGGGGCGACGAGGTGATGTCCAACATCTTTGTCCGTTCCCCCAACGCCATGCGTGGCATTCTAGCCGAAGCCGCCCGTTATCTGGCCGACGGCAGCTGCCCGATTGGCGAGCACACCTGGGAGGCGGCGTACTGGTCGGCGCAGACCGCCCTGGGCGCCGCCGACGCCCTGATCGCCGGTGAACGCACCGCCTACGCGGTGTGCCGGCCACCGGGCCACCACGCCCGCCGCGATGCCGCCGGTGGCTTCTGTTACCTGAACAACGCCGCCATCGCCGCCGAGCACCTCAAACGCCGGTTCCCGAGAACGGTGATTCTGGACACCGACATGCACCACGGCCAGGGGATTCAGGAAATCTTCTACGATCGCAGCGACGTGCTGTACATCTCCATCCACGGCGATCCGACCAACTTCTATCCGGTGGTCAGCGGCTACGAGGACGAACGGGGCGAGGGCGACGGCTATGGCTACAACATCAACCTGCCGATGCCCCACGGTGCCAGCGAGGACGATTTCTTCGCCAAACTGGATGAAGCCCTGGCTGCCATTCGCCTGTACCAGCCGGATGTACTGATCCTGACCCTGGGTTTCGACATCTACCAGAACGACCCGCAGGCCAAGGTCTCGGTCACCTCCGAGGGTTTCTGCCGGCTGAGCACCCACATCCGCCAGCTCGGGCTGCCCACGCTGGTGGTGCAGGAAGGCGGGTACGATCTGGACGCCCTCAGCGAGAACGTCCAGCAGTTCGTGAAGGGGCTGGAGGCCTGAACTCAGCCCGCCGGGGCGTAGACCTTGACGTTGTCGTGGCCCTCGGCTTTGAGGTGACCGGCGTGCATCCGGCTCATGGTACCCCGGTCGCAGTACAGCAGGTATTGGCGATCCTGGGGCAGATCGGGTAGCTGCTGGTTGAGTTCGTAGAAAGGAATGGTCAGCACTTCGTTGTTGGTCAGGTGC
>JBPEXU010000108.1:0-12117 GCA_052031225.1 Marinobacter sp.
TCCGCATCGCCCAGTGCGGTCTGGGCGAAGCACCGGTCCAGCCAACCCAGGTCCGGCAGCAACGCGGGATTGGCCTCGACCAACAGCACCCCTTCGAGTCGCCCCTGCACCAGGCGGGCAGCCCGGAACCGGCCGTCGGACACATCCGCCATCACCAGTTGCGGTGGCCCGCCCAGCAAGTCTTCCACCCGCTGCGCCCAATCGTGGGACTGAAAGCCCGCCAGCCACCACGACTGGGCCTGCGTCAGGGGTGTCCGGGCCTGGTACTCCCCCGGCAGCACCAACGCCCGGCCGGGATCGTTCCGGCGCATCAGCCGCGCCTGCCAGCGCACCGGCAGCTTCATCAACCGTGCCGCGCCGTGCTTGCTTTCGGGCTGACCGGAAAGTGGATCGGTCAGCGGCTGAATCAGGTCACTGGCCAGGGCCTGGGGCGAGAACTGCCGGTTCCAGTGGATCGGCACAAACACCTCCCCCGGTCGCTGGCTCCGGGTTACCCGGATACGGCCCGTGAACGGGTCCCCGGTAGCGCCCAGCAGCCGGCCAAGATCGCCTTCCGCCAGGCCCAGGCGACGGGCATCCACCGGGTGCACCTCGATGTAAGGTTCTGGCCGATGGGCCAGCAACCGCGGGGCCAGCGCGGTGCGGGTCATGGTGTGCCACTGATCGCGGATGCGGCCGGTATTGACCACCAGCGGAAACGCCGCCGACGGTTGTTGCGCCGCCGGACGGGGCTCAACTGGCAGGCAACGCGCGCGCCGGTCCGGAGTCGGGAAGCCGCCGTTCGCAAACAGCCGTGCGGTGCCCTGCCAGCCGCCGCCCGCCTGCTGTCGCACCGGCCACTGGATGGGCTCCAGCCGGTCGTAGTCCTCCCGGCTCAGCCCGGCCAGGGGTTGGATATCGAACACCCGGGCGCCGTCGTTGCCGAGCCCGGACAGCGCCGCGTGTTCCCGGAAAATCTCCACCGGGTGCTGGTAGCCAAAGGCCTGGTCATGGCCCAGGGCACGCCCGACCGCACTGAGTATCCACCAGTCCGGCCGGGCCTGCCCGGGCAACGGTAAAAAGCCCCGTTGGCGAGATATCCGGCGCTCGGAATTGGTCACGGTACCGTCTTTTTCGCCCCAGCCCGCCGCCGGCAGACGGATGCGGGCGAATTCGGCGGTGTCGGTCTGGGCAACGCAGTCGGACACGATTACCGTGGGGCAACGGGCCAGCGCCTCCCGGATGCGACGGGGCTGGGGCAGGCTGACGGCCGGATTGGTGCCCATAATCCACAGCACCCGGATCTCGCCCCGGTGCACCGCCTCGAACAAATCGACCGCTTTGTGGCCCGGTCCGGTGGCCAGAGCCGGCGCGTTCCAGAATTCGGCGACCCGCTCCCGGGCGCCGGGGCTGTCGTAGTCCATATGGGCCGCCAGGGTGTTGGCCAGGCCGCCCACTTCCCGGCCGCCCATGGCATTGGGCTGGCCGGTGAGGGAAAACGGACTGGCGCCTGGGCGCCCGACGCGACCGGTGGCCAGGTGACAGTTAATGATGGCATTGCCCTTGTCGGTGCCGGCTTCGGACTGATTGATGCCCTGGGAAAAGGCGGTGACCGTGCGCGGGGTGTCGGCAAACCACCGATAGAACCGTTCCACCTCGACCGCGCTGAGGTCACAGTGCCGGGCCACCGTCACTGGATCGGGCGCGCTGGCTCGGGCGCAGGCCAGGGCCTCGTCGAAGCCGGTGCAGTGTTCGGCCAGATAGGCGCGGTCCAGCGCCTGATGATCCGCCAACCACACCAGCAGGCCGTTGAACAGAATGGCATCGGTGCCCGGCCGCAGCGCCAGGTGCAGGTCCGCCAGTTCGGTGGTAGCCGTCTGCCGGGGATCAATAACCACAATGCGACGGCCCGGACGCTGAGCCGCTTTGATGCGCTGGTACAGCACCGGATGGGCCCAGGCGGCGTTGCTACCAGTGAGCACCACCAGATCCGCCAACTCCAGATCCTGGTAACACCCGGGGACACAGTCCTCGCCAAAGGCGCGCTTGTGCGCCGCGACCGCCGAGGACATGCACAGCCGGGAATTGGTGTCGACGTGCGGGGTACCGACAAAGCCTTTCGCCAGTTTGTTGGCGACGTAATAGTCTTCGGTCAGCAACTGGCCGGACAGATAAAACCCAACCGACGATGGTCCGTGCTCGGCCACGGCCTGCCGGATCGCCCCGGAGACTGCGTCGATGGCCGCCGGCCAGTCAACATCCAGCCCGTCGATCTGCGGGCTCAGCAAGCGTCCACCGGGCACCAGAGTCTCGTTCAGCGTCGAGCCTTTCACACACAGGCGGCCGCCATTGGCCGGGTGCTGCTGATCACCCGCCACCTCGCCCGGACTCGCCAGGACCCCACACCCCACACCGCAGTAGGGACACGTTGTACGAACCGGATTCGTCCCCTGGTCAACCGTCACGCCCTTCCTCCTGATTGATCCTAAAAAAACGCCCGCCGACCCGATCACCGGAACAGGGTGTCGGGTTGGCGGGCATCGTCGCCTTATGAATGCTGTCTGGAGTCTCTCTGCTCTCCTGCTTGCATTTGTTGTAGTTGCAAGAACAGGGCCAGCGCGCCGCCAAACGTAGCGGGTGCCGGCGGAGCGGGGCCGATGAAGGGTTCCGGGCCGATGGACAGTCTCACGTCGCAGCCCAGCCCATCGGCACTGGGTTCACCGTGGTGCGAAACCCGCCGCGAACGCACCAAAATACGCCGTCATCGGCGTCATCGCCGCTGGCCAGTCTTTTAACCCCCTTGTTTTTAATGGAAATCGCAAACTGGCACAGGCTATGCAGTTACTCCGGTGAACATCGACAACCCCTAGGCACCGGCGCCTGCTCTCCACCTTCGGAGCGTGGGCGCTTTTTTTTGCGAACATGAAAACGGCGAGGCAAGACCCATGAGAAGTTTCCTGACATACGTGACCCGATACCTGACCGTCATGGTGGGCACGGCGGTGACGGTGGCCCTGCTGGCCGGCACCTCCAACGCCCAGGCCGAAATCGGGCCCGCGGAAAAACCAGACCTGAAACTCGGCTTCATCAAACTGACCGACATGGCGCCCCTGGCGGTGGCCTGGGAGCAGGGCTTCTTTATGGACGAAGGGCTGTTCGTCGAACTGGAAGCCCAGGCCAACTGGAAAGTTTTGCTGGACCGGGTCATCACCGGTGAGCTGGACGGCGCCCACATGCTTGCGGGCCAGCCGCTGGGCGCCACCATCGGCTATGGCACTCAAGCCAACATCATTACCGCTTTCAGCATGGACCTGAACGGCAACGGCATCACCGTGTCCAACGCGGTCTGGCAACAGATGCAGCCCCACATCCCGCATGAGGGCGACAAACCGGTGCATCCGATCAGTGCCAGTGCGCTGAAACCGGTGGTCGACGCCAGCCGCGAACAGGGCGAGCGCTTTCGCATGGGCATGGTTTTCCCGGTCTCCACCCACAACTACGAGCTGCGCTACTGGCTCGCCGCCGGCGGCCTGAATCCCGGCTATTACGCGCCCCAACGCGGCGATACCAGCGGCACCCTGAAGGCCGACGTGCATCTGTCGGTGACTCCGCCGCCACAGATGCCGGCCACCATGGAGGCCGGCACCATTCAGGGCTACTGCGTCGGCGAGCCCTGGAATCAGCAGGCGGTGTTTAAAGGCATCGGCGTGCCGGTGATCACCGACTACGAGATCTGGCCCAACAATCCGGAGAAGGTGTTCGGCGTCACCGAAGCCTGGGCCGAGCAGTACCCCAACACCCACCTGCGTCTGCTGCGGGCTCTGATTCGCGCGGCTCACTGGCTGGATGAAAACAACAACGCCAACCGGGAAGCGGCGGTCGAGATCCTGGCCCGTCCGACCTACGTCGGGGCCGACGCCGAAGTTATCGCCAATTCCATGACCGGGACCTTCGAATATGAGAAAGGCGATGTCCGCGACGTGCCCGACTTCAACGTCTTCTTCCGCTACCACGCCACCTATCCGTACCCGTCCGACGCCATCTGGTACCTGACCCAGATGCGGCGCTGGGGTCAGATCCCCGAGGCCAAACCGGACGACTGGTACCTCGAGACCGCGGCCCGGGTCTACCGGGGTGACATTTACGCCCAAGCCGCCCAGTCCCTGATCGACGACGGCCTGATGCAGGCCAGCGATTTCCCGGACTTTGACGGCGACAACTTTGCCCGGCCCTACCAGGGTGAGCTGATCGATGGCATTGCCTTCACACCGCGCCAGCCGAATGCCTACATCGATCAATTTGCCATCGGCCTGAAAGGCCAGGAGACGCCGTAACCGGCGCCCGACAGGAGGACACCATGACCACACTGACTTCATCGCCCCACACCACCCCGGCGCGGCCGGCCTGGCTTCAGCGCCTGGCCGACCGGGTCAGCGTCTCTGCGCTGCGCGACAGCGCCCGGGCCCTGCTGCTGCCAATCCTGGGCATCCTGCTGTTCCTCGGTGCCTGGCACCTGCTGGCGCCTCAGGTCCAGACGTCGCTGGGCAGTTTTCCCGGCCCGGTGCAGGTCTGGGAGCAAGGCGGGCAGTTGTGGCAGGAGCACGTCAGCCAGCGCGAACGGGCGGACAAGTTCATTGCCATGCAGGAAGCCCGCAACGAGCGGATTTTGGCCCAGAACCCGGACGCCGAGGTAAAAATCCGGCCTTACCCGGGCGCGCCGACCTTCCTGGATCAGGTGCTGACCAGCCTGGGCACGGTACTCGCCGGGTTCGCGTTGGCCACGGTGCTGGCGGTGCCGCTGGGCATTGTGTTCGGGCTCAACCGCCACTTCCAGGCCGCCGTCAACCCGCTGATTCAGGTGTTTAAACCGGTGTCGCCGCTGGCCTGGCTGCCCCTGGTCACCATGGTGGTCTCCGCCACCTACGTCAGCGACGACCCGATGTTCGAGAAATCGTTTCTGACCTCGATGATCACCGTCACCCTGTGCAGCCTGTGGCCAACGCTGATCAACACCAGCGTCGGCGTCTCCGCCGTCAGCGCGGACCTGGTGAACGTATCCCGGGTGCTGCGGCTGTCGTTCTGGACCCACGTGCGCAAGGTGGTGCTGCCATCGGCGGTACCGATGATCTTCACCGGTCTGCGGGTCTCTCTGGGCATCGCCTGGATGGTGCTGATCGCCGCCGAAATGCTGGCCCAGAGCCCGGGCTTGGGCAAGTTTGTCTGGGACGAGTTCCAGAACGGCAGCAGCCAATCCCTGAGCCGGATCATGGTGGCGGTACTGACCATCGGCTTCATCGGCTTTCTGCTCGACCGGGCCATGCTGCAGGTCCAGAAACACGTCGCCTGGAACGAATAACTCAAGGAGTAGCTCCCATGACCAAAGCACATCTCGAACTGACCGGCGTGGAAATGGCGTTTGCCACCGCCAAGGGCCCGTTTGTCGCCCTCGACAACGTCAACCTGAAAATCCGCAAGGGCGAGTTCGTGTCCCTGATCGGCCATTCCGGGTGCGGCAAATCCACCGTGCTCAACATCGTCGCCGGCTTGTTGCAGGCCACCAAAGGCGGCTGCGTGCTGGACGGCCACGAAGTCAACTCGCCGGGGCCGGAGCGGGCGGTGGTGTTCCAGAACCACGCCCTGATGCCCTGGCTGACGGTCTATGAAAACGTCGAATTGGCGGTCCAGCAGGTGTTTCGCAAAACCATGAGCAAACGCGAGCGCCGCGACTGGATCCATCACAATCTGGAACTGGTGAACATGGCCCACGCCGCCAGCAAACGGCCGGGGGAAATTTCCGGCGGCATGGCCCAGCGCGTGGGTATCGCCCGGGCACTGGCCATGAAGCCCAGCGTGCTGCTGATGGATGAACCCTTCGGCGCCCTCGACGCCCTGACCCGGGCGCATCTGCAGGACTCACTGATGGAGATCCAGCAGGAACTGAACAACACAGTGATTTTGATCACCCACGACGTCGACGAAGCGGTGCTGCTGTCGGACCGGATCATCATGATGACCAACGGCCCGGCCGCCACCGTGGGCGAAGACCTGCGCATTGACCTGCCACGGCCGCGCAACCGGGTCGCCCTGGCCGACGATCCGACCTACGTGCACTACCGCCAGGAAGTGCTCAGGTTCCTGTACGAGAAACAGCGCAAGCTGGAGAAGATCACGCCAAAAACCGCCGACACCGGCGCCAGCGCGACCACGGAGGAGAGGCTGGCACAGGCCGCACGGGCCTGAGCCGGCGTTATTTCAGCACATCGGCCATGGCAACCAGGGCCCGGGCCACATCCGGAAGTTTCTTGCCCTGATCCATGGCCAGCCGGCGCAGCACCCGGTGCGCTTCGTCGTTGTCGATGTTCCGGTGCCGCATCAGCAGCAGCACCGCTTTCTCCTGAGTGCGACGATCCTCCAACGCTTCCTTGGCCCGCTGCAGCTCATCGGTCATCTGCTGCAGACGCTGAGTCTGCTCCTGCACCAGATCGAACAGCGCCCGGCCAAACTGGGGGCCAACCCCCTCACCGCTAACGGTGTCGGCCGGTCCGGTTGCGGTATCGCACACCACCAGCACCGCCGGGCTGGGCCCGTCGCGTTGGTCCAGCCCGGCGATCAGGGTTTCCTGGTGGGCGAGGGAATTGCGGGCTTCGGCAAAGCGCTCCACACAACGGGCATGAAACCGGCTCTCGAGTGCGTCCTCCAGGGTTTTCAGCCGATCCATCCGCTCGGTCATCAACACGAACCAGCGATCGGCCAGGGCCTGGTCCAGGGTCTTGAAGCGCCCCACCGAACAGCCCAGACGGCGCAACTGTTCGATTTCGGTTTCGCGCTCGTGGGCGCGGATCTCGTGCCACAGCGCCCGCGACTGCGGGTCGGCAAACTGGGTAAACACCTCAAAGCACCGCTCCTGTGCCTCAACAAGGTGCATCATGCGCTCCGACAGTGCGCTGTCGAAACCGCCACTGGAAAAACCGGCGCAGCCCACCGCCCGCTCCTGGCCGGAAAATTCCTTGCCATTCATCAAATGCACCATGGCCACCAGCAGGCCGGCAAGGGACGGGTCCACGGCCATGTCCGCGGCCTCAAACACCACCGCGATCAGGTATCGGATCATCCGCGAATAGGCCTCGGTGGCCTCCGCCGCCGTCACCACGCGACGGCTGATCCGGCCCCGCAGCGTCGGCAACGACTGCAGATCGTGCAACGCGCAGGCGATGGCATTCATCAGCTGACTGCTGACCGGCTGCGCCGTCAGCGACTGGTGCACCTCGGACAACGCCTGCGCAAACTCGGTGCGCAGGCGGTTCGAGGTCTGGACCATAGCTTCCCGTTCCGGGGCAAAACGGGCGCCACCGGAGCCAAGAAACACGTTCGATGCCCCCCGTTCCTGCTGCAGGCCATGGACCAGATTGCTGATGGTCTGGATCAGCCGGCCGGTTTCCAGGAAATGCTGCAGGTGCATCAGCTCGCACTGGCGCGAGGCGATCAGATAATCCGCCGGCGACGGGCGGAACGACGGCGAGGTTTTGGGGGACTGCTTACTTGTCATGGCGGACTCCGGGCGCCGTGCGGCGCCATACATCGATGAAACGGTATCGGTGATGCAGCAATTTGTACGCCAGCCACCGGGCTCCAATGTCGTGCAGAGCGCCCCAAGGCAGGGCAGATTTCCGGGCTGGGCCGGGAATTGCGCCGGCACCAGCCAGCTAGACCTTTGTTTTTGTTGAACTTAAAAACCTGGCACGAACATCGCTAAGTCCCTGGCAAGGACGAACTTCCCGGCCAAGGACTGGCTGGACGAACAGATCATTGTTGTTGGCATTGGCGCCGGACCCTCAACTCCCAACGGGACGCGAGGCTCCGGCTTTTTTTGTTGGTGATAGCGACTCATGGGTAGCTAACGATGACCGAGACCGGACAAGACACCCTGGTGATCTGTGGCCACGGCATGGTGGCCCAGCGCCTGCTTGAAGAGCTGGTCGGCGAAGGCCAACGCCGCTTCCGGCACATCGTGGTCTTCAATGGCGAGCCGGCACCGGCTTACAACCGCATCCAGCTCTCGGCTCTGCTGGCCGGGGAGACGGACGAACCGGCGCTGACACTAAAACCGGCGTCCTGGTTCCAGGCACACGGCATCACCGTCCACCACAGTGAGCCGGTATGGGCGATCAACCGGGCCCAACGCACCGTGACCACGGCCACCGGGCGCGTCCAGCCCTACCACACGCTGGTACTGGCCACCGGCGCCCGGCCCAGCGCGCTCGGCCTGCCCGGCGAAGACCTGCCCGGCGTGATGACCTTCCGGGATCTGCAGGACGCCCGGGCCCTGATCGAACACAGCCGGCACTGTCGCCGCGCCGTGGTGGTCGGCGGCGGGTTCCTCGGCCTGGAAGCGGCCGAAGGCCTGCGCCAGCGCGGCCTGGATGTGACCGTGCTGCATCGCAGCCCCTATCTGCTGAACCGCCAGTTGGACGAGACCGGTGGCCAGATTCTGTCCGACGCCCTGCGCACACGTGGGCTGACCGTTCGCACCGGCACCACGCCGATTCGCTTTCTTGGCCGCGACCGCATCCGGGCGGTGCAGCTGACCGACGAGACCCTGATCAGCACCGATCTGGTGGTGATCGCCACCGGCATCACCCCGAACCACGAGCTGGCGCAAGCCGCCGGCCTTGCCTGCGACCGGGGCGTTCAGGTCGACGCCCGGCTGCAAACCAGCGACCCACAGATTTACGCCCTGGGCGAGTGTTGCCAGTTTGGCGACCAGACCTACGGCCTGGTGGAGCCCGGTTACCACCAGGCGCGCGCGCTCGCCCAAACACTGAGTGACACCGGCAGCGGCGATGACTGGCAGACCGGCGCATTGGCGACCCGGCTGAAAATCAGCGGTCTGGCGATCTTTGCCTGCGGCGAAAACCAACCGGATCACGATACCGACTCGCTGATCTGGCGCGACCTGGAGACCGGCCACTACGGCCACCTGCTGGTGCGGGACCAGCGTCTGGTCGGTGCCATCCTGGTCGGCGATACCCGTGACGGCCCCTGGTACCAGGAACGCATCGAACAGGGTGACAGCATCGCCCACATCCGGGCCCAGCTGCCCTTCGGAAAACCCTATTGCGAGGCGGCCGCCTGATCGCCGGCGCGCCACAGAACGAGGACATGACCATGAGCAAGAAAACCCTGATCGTGATCGGTAACGGCATGGTGGGCCACCACTTCCTGGAGCAGTTCGTCGCCAGCCCGGCGGCGCAGGCCTACACCGTGCGGGTGTTCGGCGAAGAAAAGCAGATCGCTTACGACCGGGTGCATCTGTCCGAATACTTCACCGGCTCCAGCCACGCCGACCTGGCCATGGCAACCGCTGACTGGTACGCCGAGCACGAGATCGATCTGCATCTGCACGAACCGGTCACCGCCATCGACCGGGACCGGCGCGCCGTACAGACGGCCAAAGGCAGCTACCACTATGACGAGCTGGTGCTGGCCACCGGGTCGTATCCGTTTGTGCCGCCCATCGCCGGTAACGACAACCCACACTGTTTCGTATACCGGACCCTGGCGGACCTGGATGCGATCCGGGCCGACGCGGAGCAGGCCCGCATCGGCGTGGTGGTCGGTGGTGGCCTGCTCGGGCTGGAGGCCGCCAACGCCCTCAAGAGTCTGGGCCTGGAAGCCCACGTGGTGGAGTTTGCGCCCCGGCTGATGCCGGTGCAGCTGGATGCCGACGGTGGCGCCCTGTTGCGCCAAAAGATCGAAGACCTGGGCGTGCGCGTGCACACCGAAAAAGCCACCACCGCCATTGTCGACGGCGACGATGCGCGCCTGAAGATGACCTTCAGCGATGAAACCGAACTGGACACCGACCTGATCGTATTCTCCGCCGGCATCCGGCCCCAGGACACCCTGGCCCGTCAGTGCGGGCTGGCGATCGGCGAACGCGGCGGTATCGTGATCGACAACCGCTGCACCACCTCGGACCCGCACATTCACGCCATCGGCGAGTGCGCGCTCTGGAACCAGAAAATCTTCGGCCTGGTGGCGCCGGGCTACACCATGGCCCGCACCCTGTCGGCCGCCCTGAACGGCGATGCCGATGCCGCCTTCACCGGCGCCGACATGAGCACCAAACTGAAACTGCTGGGGGTGGATGTCGGCTCCATTGGCGACGCCCATGGCCAGAGCCCCGGCGCCCGCAGTATCCGCTTCGTGGATGAGCAACGCGGCCATTACCGGCGCATGGTGGTCAGCCCGGACGGCAAAAAGCTTCTGGGCGCCATTCTCGTGGGCGACAACAGCCACTACGACACCCTGCTGCAGTACGCCCTCAACGGTATCGACCTGCCGGACACCCCGGAGGCGCTGATTCTGCCCGAAAGCCAGGGCGGTGCCCCGGCCCTGGGCGCCGATGCTCTGCCGGACACCGCGTCCATCTGTTCCTGCCACAACGTGACCAAAGGCGACATCTGCGGCGTGATCGACAACGGCTGCGCCGATCTGGCCGGCATCAAGGCCGAAACCCGCGCCAGCACCGGCTGTGGTGGCTGCGCCGCGCTGCTGAAAAACGTGGTCGACAGCGAGCTGGAAAAACGCGGCGTGGCGGTCAGCAAGGATCTGTGCGAGCACTTCCCCTACAGCCGGCAGGAGCTGTTTCATCTGGTCAAGGTCAACGGCATCCGCACCTTCCGCACACTGATCAACCAGTACGGCAAAGGCCACGGCTGCGACATCTGCAAACCGGCGGTCGGCTCGATTCTGGCCAGCTGCTGGAACGAGCACATCCTGGCCACCGACCACGTACCGCTGCAGGACACCAACGACACCTTCATGGCCAACATGCAGAAGAACGGCACCTACTCGATCGTGCCGCGCATCCCCGGCGGCGAGATCACCCCGGACAAGTTGATCGTACTCGGCGAGGTCGCCAAGCAATACAACCTGTACACCAAGATCACCGGCGGCCAGCGGGTGGATCTGTTCGGCGCCACCCTGAGCGAGCTGCCGGAGATCTGGGAGAAGCTCATCGCCGCCGGCTTCGAAACCGGTCACGCCTATGGCAAGTCGTTGCGGACGGTCAAGTCCTGCGTCGGCAGCACCTGGTGCCGCTACGGTGTGCAGGATTCGGTGGGCATGGCGATCCTGTTGGAGAACCGCTACAAGGGGCTGCGCGCGCCCCACAAGGTCAAGATGGCGGTGTCCGGCTGCACCCGGGAGTGCGCCGAAGCCCAGAGCAAGGACATCGGCGTGATCGCCACCGAGAACGGCTGGAACCTGTATGTGTGCGGCAACGGCGGCATGCGTCCGCGCCACGCCGACCTGTTCGCCACCGACCTTTCCGACGAGGAACTGATCCGCACCATCGACCGGGTGCTGATGTTCTACATCCGCACCGCCGACCGGTTACAGCGCACCAGCGTTTGGATGGAAAACCTCGAAGGCGGCCTGGACTACCTCAAAGCGGTGGTGTTGGAGGACAGCCTGGGCCTTGGCGCCGAACTGGAGCAACACATGGCCGACATTGTCAGTACCTACCAGTGCGAATGGAAAACCGCCGTCGAAGACCCGGACAAGCGCAAGCGGTTCCGGGAGTTCGTCAACGCACCGGAGAAGAAAGATCCGGTGCAGCAGTGGACCACCGAACGGGATCAGCGCCGCCCGGCGCTGGAAAGCGCCTGAATCAGAGTAGTCACCGGCAAAGCGAGCAACAGACACAGACAGGAGACAACCATGAAAGTACGCACAACCTGGGAAGCCGTTTGCACCGTCGAGGATCTGGTCCCGGATTCCGGCATCGCGGTCTGGACCGAGGCCGGCCCGGTGGCGGTGTTCTACCTGCCGCACCGGCTGCCGGCGCTGTTTGCCATCCAGCACACCGACCCGTTCACCGGCGCCAACGTCCTGGCCCGGGGCATCACCGGCGATCTGAACGGTGAACCGGTGGTGGCCTCGCCACTGTACAAACAGCACTTCAGCCTGCGCACCGGCGTTTGCCTGGAGGACGATGCCGTCCGGGCGCGAATCTACCCCGTGCTGCTGGACGGCCACCAGATCCGTCTGGAAGTGCCGGTTGCCCAGAGCGAAACCCTGGCGGCTTGAGTCAGTGTCACGCCCGGGTCCGGCCCGAGGGCCTGGGTGTGCGGT
>JBPEXU010000109.1:0-11122 GCA_052031225.1 Marinobacter sp.
TTGGCTAAAGGAACTTTTCGGCCGGCCGATAGATAGACATAAACTCGAGTTTGTCCGTTGTTAACGGGCCCCAAGCAAGCAGGTAGCGATATGTCAGTTGACTTTAATGGAATTGGCCCCGGCCAGGTCAACAACCAGAAACCTTCGGCCAACAAGGCCGGCGGCCCGCAGGCCCAGCAGCCGGCCGCCACGGAACAGGCGCGGACGCAGTCTGCCCGTGGTGAAAATGTCAGCCTGAGCAGTCAGGCAAAGAATCTCAAACAGCTTGAACAGAAGCTGGGCGATTATCCGGAAATGGACGATGAGCGCATTGAATCCATCCGGTCTGCGCTTGAGAACGGCACCTACAAAATCGATGCGGAAAAGCTGGCCCAGAAAATGCTTGAAATGGATGAAAGCATTTTCGGGTGAGTGAATCATGGCCGCAATCGATGATCTGAAACACCATCTCAACGAGGACATCCGCCAGCTCGACAACCTGGCGGAAGTTCTGTCACAGGAAAAGCAGGTACTGAAAAGTTCCGATGTTCGGGCCCTGCACCCCCTGACCGAACAAAAGAACGCCCTGCTCTCGGACATCCGGGAGCGTGCGCGTCAGAAGATCCACGTGCTGGTTGCTATGGGCTACCGGCCGGAACACGGCGAACCGTCGCGGTTCATTCAGAGCGCCGGCATGAGCGACCTGCTCGATCTCTGGCATCAGGCCGATCAGCGCCTGAAACAGTGCCAGAAACTGAACCAGAGTAACGGGCGCATCATCAGCCATCTGCAGAAGCGCCTGACCCGGCTGACGGACATCTTCCGGGGTGCCGCCGGCCAACAGCAGCTGTACGGTGCGAAAGGCGAGCAAACCACGGTCTCCAGCCGGAGCATTCTGGCAAGCGCCTGACGCCGCACCGCCATCGAGACGAAAAAAACGCCCGGAATACGGGCGTTTTTTGCTGGCGACATCGGACCAACTATCGAGTGTACAGAGTCATTCGGGAATCTGGATGGAATTGGATGTCATGAATGCTGACATTCCCCATCGACGCCCCGGAACTGCCATTGACGCGGATGTTGTCCATGCGGATTTCTTCGATACGCTCGGGGAACGCCATGGACAGCGCCCCGTCCTCACGGATTGAGAACCGTGGCTCACCGTCGCGGTAATGCACCCCCGAAATGGTCAAATCCGATTCCAGGAAATTCAGAACCGGAACGAAGATGTTGGCCGCCAGCTTGATTCCCTCAACGACATCGACGGGCACACCGTCACCACCCTCTTCGCTGGCCGGGTTGTCCGCCATGGCCGACATCCGATGAATCCGATCAAACAGACCTTGATCGGCCTGGCCGGATACTCCGGAAAGCTCCGCATCGGACAGCGGCGACAGGCCGGAGCGGCTATAGAGCTCGCCCGACTGGGACGTCATATGGGCCGCGCTGGCGTTGCTGCTGGCCGCAAAGGTCACCAGCGGCTGGAACGGCAGCGTGACCATGGTCACCAGAGCTGCGGCGTTCCGGTAACGGGACTGATGCTTCAGTACTCGGTGCAGCTCTTTTTCGGTAACCCATCCCGACTGGACGAAAATCTCTCCCAGCCGCTGGCCGGTCTCACGCTGCAGGCGGAGCCCTTCTTCCAGTTGCCGTTCAGAGAGATAGCCCCGGTTGACGAGCAGCCGACCGAGGCGGGACTTCTCTTCGAATCCCCGACGAATTCTCACCACCTTCCTCCTGATTATCAGTGGCAACCGTACTACCCGGCCCGGCAAACCTTGTTTAACAATCCAGTACTCGGTAGCTTAGCCGATCGCTTTCGTTTCTGCCGGGTGGGAATTTCCCTGCCCCGGACAACAATCTGCTAAGATCCTGCTCCAAGAGACACGGGCGCAACGCCAAAATCACGCTGCGACCCCGTACCTGGTCACTCTCACGGAGCATACCTTGAACAGCGTTCGGAAAATGAAAAAAAGCGTTCTGGAAATGATAAATCACGTAAAAACACCCGCTGGTGTGATCGCCATCATGATGGCAGTACTGCTCGCCCCCATTCACGCCGTGCGGGCTGAGGACAACCAGGCTTCACCAGCACTCCCAAAAGTTCGCTTCGTTACAACTGCGGGGCCGTTCGAGTTGCAATTGCGCCCGGATGTAGCACCGAAAACCGTGGCCAATTTCCTCGAATACGTTCGTGACGGTTTTTACGACGGCACGGTGTTCCACCGGGTAATACCCGGCTTCATGATTCAGGGCGGCGGATTCACGCCGGACCTGACGAGAAAAAACACCAGACCGCCGATCGAAAACGAAGCCACGGCTTCGCTGCCCAATCTGCGCGGCACCATTTCCATGGCGCGTACCAGCGATCCGGATTCAGCCACCTCCCAGTTCTTCATCAATGTCGTGGACAACCACTTCCTGAACGAAGGCGTTCGCGGCCCGGGTTACGCGGTGTTTGGCAAAGTCACGGATGGCATGGGCGTGGTGGATGCCATTTCCCGCGTTGATACCGGCTATGCCCGGGGCATGCAGGACGTCCCCGTCGAACCGGTCGTGATTGAGCGGGCGACGTTGGTCGGCGACAGCGAATAGCCATGCACGAGCAGCCCTTTTCCGGCGGGCCAACCGTCGAAAGCGCCGAACTGATCTGGCGGGATGGCGTACCGGAGTCCGCGCGGTTTGGTGACGTTTACTTCAGCCGCGACAACGGGCTTGAAGAAACCCGTTATGTGTTTGTCGGCCACAACCGGCTGGCCGAGCGCTTTGCCAAGATCCCTGACGGTGGCCACTTTGTGGTCGCCGAAACGGGGTTCGGCACCGGCCTCAATTTTCTCGCCACCTGGCAACTCTGGCAGCGCCAAAACACCTCCGAATCCGCGGTCCTTCATTTCGTTTCCGTAGAACGATACCCGCTCACCCGCGAGGATCTGGCTCGGGCGCTGGCGCTTTGGCCGGAACTGTCTGGTCTTGCGGAACAGCTGCTGGAAAATTACCCGCCGCTGACTCAGGGTGCCCATCGGCTGGTACTGGCTGGCGGCCGGGTCCGGCTCACACTGTATTTCGGCGATGTCCTGGACGCCTGGCATGCTCTGGATTTCACGGCCGATGCCTGGTTCCTCGATGGTTTTGCCCCGGCCTGCAACCCGGACATGTGGCTCGACGATGCCATCGCTCAGATCGCCCAGCACAGCAGACCCGGCACCACCGTCGCGACCTTTACAGCGGTGGGACGGGTTCGCCGGGCATTGGAACAGCACGGATTCTCCATGCGCAAAGCCGCGGGCTTCGGCCGTAAACGGGATATGCTCGTGGGCGAACTGGCCGGACTTGAGGCAGCATCGACCAAGCGCACTGGGCCTGTCGCGGTAATCGGCGCCGGTATTGCCGGTTGTCTTACCGCCCGGAATCTGGCCGAGCGTGGCGTGCCCGTCATCCTGATTGACAGTGCCGACCGGGCCGGCACGGCTGCATCCGGCAACCTGCAGGGCGCGCTGTACGTGAAACTCGGCGTCGAATTCAATGCTCAGACTCAGTTCGCGCTCTCGGCCCTGACTTTCAGCCAGCGTTACTACCAGCCTTACACCGGCCGGTTCTGGCATCCGACCGGACTGCTGCAGCTGGCCTGGAACGAACAGGAACAAAGCCGGCAGCAGCGTTTTCTGGCTCGCAACCGCTACCCGGTTGAAATCTTCCAAAGCGTAGACGCCGAAACCGCAAGCGAGCTGGCCGGGGTAACCACAGACAAAGGTGGACTGTGGTTCCCGGGCAGTGGCTGGCTCGAACCCGGGGCACTCTGTCGGGCCATCGTCAATCACCCCCTCATCGAAACCCGGTTCGGCTTTCACGCTGACCGGCTGATGCCCTGCAATGGCAACTGGCACATTTCCGGTTGTGACGGTGCCGACATTGCCGCCGACAGCCTGGTGATTGCCGCCGGACACCGCTCGCCTGAGCTGATCCCGATTCGGGGCGACTACCGGTTTAAAGCCATTCGCGGGCAGGTTACTCACCTGCCCGATGCCCTTGTGCATTCCCCCAAGGCGGTGATCTGCGGCCAGAAATACCTGAACCCATCCAACGGGCAGGTTGCGGTTACCGGAGCGACGTTTGATTTGAACGACCAGCATCCCGACGTCACGCCCACCGGTCATCAGGAAAACCTGAGCCAGCTTGCCGAGATGCTGCCAGGCGTGGTCGATCTGGCTCAGATAGCACCGGAAGCGGTCGAGGGCCGTGTTGGTTTCCGGTGCACCACCCACGACTATCAGCCGGTTGCAGGAAGCCTGACCGATGGCCTGAACCGGCCAGTTGAAGGGGTTTACCTGTTAACGGGCCTCGGCAGCAAAGGACTGACCTACGCACCTTTGCTGGCGGAGTACCTCGCAGACCGGATTACCGGACAGCCGCTCAGTCTCCCTCGGGCGATTCAGACACGATTGAATCCTGGGCGGATGCACAAAACCACAGCGCACTCTGCAACGAAAAACACTGAAGTTTCTGTAGAAACGGCCGTTAAATAGACTGGAAGCTGAGATTCCGAAGAGGCCAGGGCTATGTCGATATTTGTCAGTGAACCGGGCCGCCCCGTCGGCACGCGGTTACCGGAGGTATTCCGGGGCCGTCGTGTGGACGACATTTCGGAACTGACCGAGAGCCACGCCATTGAGCCTCGCCATAGCGAAGCAACCGATGCCGAATTCCAGCAGGCCGCCCACTCCGGTGGCCAGCGGCACCGGGCGCTGGAGGAGTACGGCGCAGCGGCGGCCGGAGAGCCCCGGGAACAGCGCCCTTACCTTCCCGTGTCTACCATCTGCTCACCAGCGCTTTACTCCGTACCCGCCACCGGAACCGTCGCCCAGGCCTTGGCGGCGATGGAGGACAACAATGTTCACCATCTGATCGTGATGGCGGAGGGCAATGTCGCCGGCCTGATCGATCTGCGCTGGTTGCTCACCTGGCTACACGAACAGCCTCGGGATGCCATCGACCAGCCTCTGGTTCACATTGAGCTGCCGGCGTTTCTGACCGCGTCGCCTGAAACCGACGCCCACCAGCTCGCCCGCTTGATGCTCGCCCACCAGTTGAATGCGGCATTGGTGATTGATGCCCAGGGCGCACCGAAGGGCATCGTCACCAGCACCGACTACCTGCGACTTTACGCCAGCGCCGGACGTCAGGAAGGCAGTGTCTGAGCCACTCTGCTCAGGGCGTCAGGAGTCGGCCTTCCGGGCTGAACAGCAGCACCTGCCAGGCATTCCCGATCCGCGTCAGTGCGGTAATCTCATCGTCGCGGTAATTGCGGACACGAACCACACTTGAGTCGTCCGCATCAAGCTGGACCCGCCACTCGTTGCGATAAACTTCCTCGCCCTCTTCTGCGTCACCTGCCTCGGGCTCAGGAACCTCCGTCAACGATAGCCGCGACAGGATGGCCTGGATCTGGCCGGTCACGGTGGCTTCACCAGTAAAGTCGCCGTCGGTATGGCCAGCCACTACGACGTCCGCATCGAAGCCAATGGCACTGGTCAGAACCTCATCGGACTGGTCGGCCTCGTCATTCAGAGTGAAGGCGTTTCGGATGTCGCCGGTGGTCGAATACGCCAGCAGGAAGCCCGCCTGGCTTGAGAGCGTGGTTCGGCGAAGCGTCGGATCGTCGTCGGTAGTCTCGGTTTCTAGGGAGTAGTCACCGTCACTGTTACCGAACAGCCAGAGCGCGGTGCCAAAGTACATACCACCGATGACCGACTCATCGCCGTCCGAGCCCACCTGATACACCGTGGGCGCATCCTCGCCGCCATTGGTGGCGAAGAAAAACGCGTCGACGCCGCCAATCACCTCAGCACCGCCGACCGAACCGGAAGCGGAGCCGAAAACGATCGGATTGACGGTTTCCTCTACGCCGCCGGCCACCGAGTCGTCGGACGCGGAGCCCTCCTGGCGCGTCCAGGCAACCTGAGGCACCTGATTGTTACCATCCGGCACGGTATCTATCCGTTGAATAAAGCTGTCGAAACCGCCTGCGGGGGTTTCATCCGGCCAGGTGCCGTTCGATTCACCGGTCAGCACCACATAGCCGGAAATCCGGTTTATCCCGGCAAAACGCACGATGTCGTCACCCGCTGTGCCGGTTCGGGTGGTCCAGAGTTCGACGTACTCTCCACCGTTCGTTGCCGCGTCGTACCAGTAGAGCGACGTCAGAATGTCGGCACCACCAACCGCCGTCGTTCCGGGGATAGCGACATCGGTGCTGTAGGCCACCACAAACTCATAGCGATCCACCTTCACGGAGCCGACAGAGACTTTACGCTGCACGGTGTTAATGACCGGTGAGGTGGGCTGGAGAGTAACACCGGACGGTGTGATGTCGAGGCTCTGTAGCTCCGTGCCTTTCTGGTCAAAGATACGTACTTTGACACGATTGCCGTCCAGACTGTCGTATCCGACGACAAACAGTCGGCCGTTGTGCGCTATCGCCATGTCGGTCGGCACAAAACCCGCCATCGCATCCAATGCCAGTGGCGCCGTCAGCTCATTCAGACTGACCCGCAGCAAGTTGTCGTCAGCCGCCCGGGCAAACCGCTCCCGTCCGGCCTGATAGGTTGTGTCCAGAGCAAGAAGAATGGCCCGGTCGGGGAAGTCGTTGTTGGAGTAAGATCCCTCTGGGACACGAATTCGGAAAATCGCTTCATCCTGCCCCTGATCGAATACCAGTTCGGGGTCATTCTCAATCCAGGTTCCGTCGGTCAGTTGCCGGTCGATGATGAATTCGGAACCAAGCCGGGCGCTGGAATCCCTGGAGTGGATCAGCCTGGCCCGAAAAGTGCCCTCCCGCTCGCCGGTCAGCACGGCACGGTATTCCCTTGTGTCCCCGACATTGATGGTGTCACGCGGGCCGCCACTGAGCGTTTCCAGTGAGACAACCGGCTCGTCATCCTCGATCAGCAGCGTTACCTTGACGCCCTCGTTGGTTTCCCCAAGCCCCGCCAGGCCGTTCCGAACCTCGGTCAGCGCCAGGCTGGCGACTTTGGCGGACTCGGCAAAGGTATCGTCAACCACTTCCAGCCGGATGTAACACTCGGTAATCCCGGGCTCGAGCGTGATCACGCCGCCGGTCAGGAAGCCATTGTCGTCCGTTTCGTACACCAGATAGTCGAGCGGCTGGCCGTCCTCATCAACGGGGTCTGGCGAATTGCTGCCCAAACCGACAATATCCTTGCCGATGATGGCGTCACTGGCATTGGCGGTGCTGTGATCGCATTGCTGATGGGGGGGCTGAACGTTCGAACCGGGTTCACAGGCCTCGGGATCGTACTCGGAACTGAGTTCAAAGGCGACATCGACCCGAGTCACAGATGGCTGGTCCAGCGTCAGCTTGACGAACACTTGGCGGGTTGGAAACGTGACGAATTTCGACCCGGAGACAGAACCATCCGGGTTGTATTCGTTGATCTCAAAGGTATGCTGCCCCTCGGCGGACAAATCGGGCTGCGCACAGCTCTCGCGCTCGGTTTCCTCGAATTCCGGCACTTCGCCCTCGGTGAACGTCGAATCTTCCAGCGCCAGCGCGTTATAGCGGACTTCGATATCGAACGGCGCCACGCCCGCCATACGGCCATCGGTGGTAACGATGTTGATACCGTCGTTGCGGCCAAGATCGTCTTCACCGCGGTTGCCACCGGAGAGACCGGGCACACCGCGCATGATGATACCTTCACGGGCTTTGTTGCTGGTGTCTTCCAGGGCCAGCCAGGACGGCGCATTGGTCAGCGTGTAATCCAGAACGGCCTCGCCCCCATAAGCACCCCAGTTGTAGTAGTACTCGACACCGAGGTAGGCGGTGCTGGGAGGAACACCTAACAGCGTGGGCTGGTCAGGATCTTTCTCGGTTTTACAGCCGCTGACAATCAGCGCCAGGAACAGAAGACCGGCCACCCGAAGATCGGTCGCCTTGCAAAAAAGACAATCGGCGCGCATGAAAAAATCCGTTTCAATACGTTGTTGTTATGGTCGTGTCCGGCGCAACTGCCGATTTACACACCGTTACAGAACAACGCCATGGTAGCCAATTTACGCCAGGTGGGATCTGCGCGAGTTCTCAGATTCATGGCTCGGGGGACCGTAGCCCCCTAAGCCCTGTCGTCCGGAGTCAGGCCCGCTCAGTCCGCCAGATCGTGCTCCTGTAACAGCGCGTTCAGACCGGCCTCATCCAGCACCGGTACGCCGAGCTGCTCGGCTTTTGCCAGCTTTGAGCCCGCCGCTTCGCCGGCCACAACACAGGCGGTTTTGCGGGAGACACTGCCGGCCACCTTGGCGCCAAGGCGCTCAAGTTTCGCCTTGGCTTCGTCGCGGGTCATGCCCGACAGCGTGCCGGTCAGCACCCAGGTCTGCCCCTGAAGTGGCTTTTCGCCCTGCTCGACCGCTTCGGTCTGCCAGCACACGCCGGCATCCCGCAGCGCCTGGAGGGTTTCCTGATTGTGCGGCTGATTGAAAAAACTGCGGATGTGTCCGGCCACAATCGGCCCGACATCCGGCACCGTTTGCAGCGCTTCTTCATCGGCGTCGGCGATGGCTTCGAGCGTACCGAAATGGCTCGCCAGCGCCTTGGCGGTTGCTTCACCGACTTCCCGAATGCCCAGCGCGTACAGGAAACGCCACAACACCGGTTCGCGGGACCGGTCGATCGCCTGGACCAGGTTTGCCGCCGACTTCTCCCCCATTCGTTCCAGGCGGATCAGATCGTCAGTCTTCAGGTGGTAAAGATCCGCCACCGTCCGCACCATGTCACGATCAACCAGGATGTCTATCCACTTGTCGCCGAGGCCTTCGATATCCATGGCCTTGCGGGACGCGTAGTGGCGAATGGCCTCTTTGCGCTGGGCGGGACAAAACAGCCCCCCGGAGCACCGGGCCACCGCCTCGCCGTCAATCTGAATCACGTCGGAATCACACACCGGGCAGGTTTTCGGGAGTTCCACCGGGCGGGCATTCGCGGGGCGCTTTTCGACGACCACTTTCACCACCTGCGGTATGACGTCGCCGGCCCGGCGGATAAACACCGTATCGCCAATGTGCACATCCAGACGGCGGACTTCGTCCATGTTGTGCAGCGTCGCATTGCTAACGGTGACACCACCTACAAACACCGGCTTGAGACGGGCGACGGGGGTTACCGCGCCAGTGCGCCCGACCTGAAACTCGACGTCCTCGATGACCGTCAGCTCTTCCTGGGCCGGAAACTTGTGGGCGATGGCCCAACGCGGAGCCCGGGAGACAAAACCAAGTTCCTGCTGCAACGATAGCTGGTTGACCTTGAACACAATGCCATCGATTTCATAGGGCAGCGTGTCGCGCTTGTCGAGCAGCGCCCGATAGGCTTCAAGACAAGCCTCGACGCCGGTTGCAAGCCGCATTTCGGGGTTGATCCGAAAGCCCCACTGCTTCACTTTCTGCAGACACGCCCAATGGGTCTGCGGCAGTCTCGACTCGTCGACCACCGCAACACTGTAGGCGCACATTTCCAGCGGCCGTTTGGCGGTCACGGTGGATTTCTTCTGGCGCAGGCTGCCGGCCGCGGCGTTTCGGGGATTCACAAAGGTTTTCTCCCCCTGCTCCGCCAGCCGGCGGTTCAGCGCTTCAAACCCCGCCCTGGGCATGTAGACCTCTCCCCGCACCTCCACCATGTCCGGGAAATCGTCACCCCGGAGCTTCAGGGGCACGGACGGAATGGTCCGGATATTGGCGGTGATGTCCTCCCCGGAATAGCCGTCGCCCCGGGTGGCAGCCCGGATCAGCACCCCGTTTTCGTAGTGCAGGCTGACGGCCAGACCATCCAGCTTGGGCTCGCACACATACTCGATCTCGCCGTCGTACTGCAGGCGATCACGAATACGGCGATCAAAGTCCCTCAGCTCGTCTTCGCTGAACGCGTTATCCAGGGACAGCATCGGAATCCGGTGCACCACCTCGTCGAAGCTGGTATCGACGCTACTGCCAACCCGCTTGGTCGGTGAGTCGTCGGAGACCAGTTCCGGGTAGTCCGCTTCCAGCGCCTGCAATTCCCGGAACAGCCGGTCGTACTCGGCATCAGGCACGCGTGGGTCGTCCAGCACGTAATAGCGGTAGTTGTGATCATCGATCAGCGCCCGGAGCTGTTCGACACGTTCAATCACCTCAGGCGTGGCTTTACTCATGGATACTCGCTCTCACCCATCACAAAAATGCCCGGTCGACGCCGGGCATTGTGTCAGTTCCGTTCTGTGGTTCAAACCCGCTGCGATCGTTGCTTGCGCTCGAACTCCCGAATGCGCTGGCGGCAGTGCTCGATGGTCTGCGGGGTCATCACACTGCGTCGCTCGTCTTTCAGTTCACCGCCGAGATTGCGCACCACGCACTGAGCCGTCTCCAGCATGAACTCAAAAGCCTGAAGCGCCTTGGAGGGACCGGGCAGACTCATAAAGAAGCTGATGCCCGGCGTAGCCAGCGACGGCATATCCTCGGGCTTGAAGGTGCCAGGCTCGACCGCGTTGGCCACACTGAACTGAACCGGGCTGCGGGTGTCCGCTTCTTCGTGGCGGTGGTAGATGTCCAGATCACCATGCTCCAGGCCACAGGCTTCAAACAGTTTTTTCAGATCGCTACCCCGGAACTCCTGACCACTGCGGGACAACACATTGATGACAATGACCTCCCGCGCCTCGGGCCGGTTGGCACCGGCCTTCGGCCTGTCCGCCGACGGCCTGACCGGCTCACGCCGGGCGGTGTCTTCCTCGACCTCGGTGGTAACCAGCGGCGGTTCGTCACCTTCCGGCCGTACCTGCGCCGGTTCTGGTTCGGGTGACGGCACTGATGCCGGGCGCACGACCCGGGCGGGACTGACAATCCCGTCGTCCACCCCGTCGTCATCTCGGGCGCCCCAGCCGCTGTCCAGAGCGGGCTCTTCCCGCTCCACAGACGACAGACCGGCCTCAGCCTGGTCGCCCTCCCCGTCCGGCGTTGCCTGGGCCTGAGCCCCAGCCTGGCCAGCAGCCTCCACAACCGGCCGGGTCGGTTTGTTCTGCGCCCGGCGACTGCGCGAGGACCGATCCGGCTTTACGTAACCCCGCTCTTCAAGCACATCACGGGACACGGTGCGGGCACCGCC
>JBPEXU010000011.1:0-4815 GCA_052031225.1 Marinobacter sp.
CGATGCGCTCCCGGCGCACCGGGTCTTTGGCACTGACCATAAACAGGGCTCGGGTGGTTGCAATGCCCAGATGGTGCATGGCTTCGCTGCAGAGGTATTCGCGGATGGTCGAGCGCAGCACGGCCCGGCCATCGCCGAACCTGGAGTAGGGCGTGGTGCCTGCGCCTTTGAGATGCCAGTCCCAGCGGCGGCCGTCCGGGCCAACCGTTTCCCACAGCAGCAGGCCCCGGCCATCGCCGAGTTCCGGATTGTAAACGCCGAACTGGTGGCCGGTGTACTTCATGGCCACCGGCTCCATGCCCTCCAGCAACTCCGTACCTGCTCCGATCCCGGTCCACTATTCCTCCGGGTGGCTGTTGAAGCCCATCTCCCGGGCCAGATCGTGGTTGAACACCAACATTCTGGCGCCGGTCAGCGGCGTTGGCTGTACTCTGGTGTAGAAGCTGTCCGGTAGCTCCAGGTATCGGTGTTCAATCCGAAACGCGTGCGTGCTCATGCCGTGCCGTTGCTCCCTGGTGGTACGGTTCCTGCTGTGTCGATACAGGGCCGTGCGATAAAAATGCACAGCCCAGGCGCATTATGACAGACCCATGGGAGGTCGTACGATGGCAAGGCCCCGACTGATTGTCTTCTCGGATCTGGACGGCACGCTTCTGGACCACCACACCTACCGCTGGACTGAGGCCGAAACGGCTCTGGCGCGACTCCGGGACGCGGGTATTCCGGTGGTCCTGAACTCCAGCAAAACCGCGGCCGAGATCGAGGTGATTCGCGAGGCCATGGGCAATCGGGATCCCTACATTGTGGAAAACGGCGCGGCTGTGGTGATGCCCGCAGGCAGTTGGGGACAGGCAGAGGAACGGGTGGTCCATTTTGGTGCGGACAGGGGGCGAATCCTCCGGACACTGAATGCTCTGCGCCAGAACGGTGCAAAATTCCGTGGATTCGAGGATCTCTCGGCGCCGGTGCTGGCGCAGATGACCGGGCTTGATGAATCCGCTGCCACTCGGGCGAAGCGGCGGTTTGGTACCGAACCCATTGTTTGGGACGGAACCGCTTCGGAGCTGACGGTGTTCCGGTCCGCATTGGCGGACGAGGGCCTGGTGCTGGTCAAGGGCGGCCGGTTCTGGCACGTGATGGGCAACATCGACAAAGCGGAAGGGGCCCGCTTTTTGCTGGACCACTACCGTAAGAGATGCGGCCATGATGACGTGCTGTCGATCGGGCTGGGGGATAGCCCCAACGATCAGCGCATGCTGGACATCGTGGATATCCCAGTTGTGGTGCGCGGTGTGAACAGCGATCAAGTGAGATTGTCGTCCGACCGTCACGCGATCCGCTCTCTGAGGCCCGGCCCACAGGGCTGGAACGACTGCGTGCTCAACCTGCTGGTTGAGTACGGCTACTGAAAAGGAGAGCCGCCATGGGCGACTTTTACCAGAATGGCATCATCACCACACTGCACAACCTGGTCCGGCGACCGGTCGAGGATCTGGAAGCCGAGCTGATGAGCTTCCGCAAGGCCCGCCCGATGTCCCTGGTACTGCCGTCGCTCTATTCGGAACTGGAAGGACCGGCCCTGAAGAACATCGTGCAAGAGCTTGCCCAGGTCCCCTACCTCGACCAGATTGTCATTGGTCTGGATCGCGCCAATGAAGCGCAGTACCGGCACGCGCTGGCGTACTTTTCCGAACTGCCACAGGATTGCACGGTGCTCTGGAACGACGGCCCGAGGCTGAGGGCGCTGGATCTCAAACTGCGCGAGCAGAACCTGGCACCGACGGAAATGGGCAAGGGCCGGAATGTCTGGTACTGCTTTGGCTACGTACTCGCCTCGGGGGTCGGTAAATCCGTTGCCCTGCACGATTGCGACATCCTGACCTATTCCCGCGATCTGGTCGCCCGACTGATCTATCCGGTCGCCAATCCAGGCTTTAACTACATGTTCTGCAAAGGGTACTACGCCAGGGTGGCGGGCTCGACCATGAACGGCCGGGTCAGCCGGCTGTTGGTGACGCCGCTGATTCGTGCCCTGAAAAAAGTCTGCGGCCCGAGCGAGTTCCTGGATTATCTCGACAGCTACCGCTATCCGCTGGCGGGTGAGTTTTCGTTCCGAACCGACGTGATCAACGACCTGCGCATTCCCAGTGACTGGGGCCTGGAAATTGGGGTTCTGTCCGAGATGAAGCGCAACTACGCCACCAACCGGCTGTGCCAGGTCGACATCGCCGATGTCTACGATCACAAGCATCAGGACCTGTCACCCGAGGACGCCAGCCGGGGCCTGTCCAAGATGAGTGTGGACATCGCCAAGGCCTTGTTCCGCAAGCTCGCCACCAACGGTGAGATTTTTTCCAACGAAAAGTTCCGCACCATCAAAGCCACCTATTTCCGAATCGCCTTGGATTTCGTCGAGACTTATCAGAACGACGCGGTGATGAACGGTCTGACCTTCGACCGCCACAAGGAAGAGAAAGCGGTGGAGCTGTTTGCCCAGAACGTGATGCGGGCGGGGGCGTATTTCCTGGATAACCCCATGGACACGCCGTTCATCCCCAGTTGGAATCGGGTGACCAGTGCGATTCCGGATATTAAGGAACAGTTGATGGCGGCGGTAGAGCAGGACAACGAGGAGTTCCGGCCATGAGCCCGTCGCTCATGACCAAGCTGACGGCGTTGCTGGAGGGCGTTTATCCCGCGCTCGATTGCGAATACCTCGCCTCCGAACTGCTCGAGGCGATGGATCTGGCCCCGGACGCTCCGCCGCCACCGCCACACCAGAGCAACTGGGACGAGTCCGATACGGTTCTGATCACCTACGCCGATACTCTCCAGCAGGATGGCGAAAAGCCGTTGGTGACCCTGCACCGGTTCCTGACCGAGTGCCTGTCCGACACCGTATCCACGGTCCACATTTTGCCGTTTTTTCCATACAGCTCGGACGACGGTTTCTCCGTGCTGGACTATCTGGCGGTCAACGAATCCCACGGCTGCTGGGCAGACATTGAGCGGGTGGCCTGTGATTTCAAACTGATGGCGGATCTGGTGATCAACCACATGTCGTCCCGAAGCCGATGGTTCGAGAACTTCCGCAAGCGGGTGGACCCGGGCAAGGATTACTTCTTTGAGGCCAGCCCCAGGGATGATCTGAGCGCGGTGGTTCGGCCCCGGACTTCGCCGTTGTTGACGCCAGTTCAGACCGACGATGGCGTGCGTCATGTCTGGTGCACGTTCAGCGAGGATCAGGTGGATCTGAACTTCGCCAATCCGCAGGTGCTGATTGAGTTTGCCGGCATCATCCGCCGCTATCTGGAGCATGGCGTTACGGTCTTCCGGCTCGATGCGGTTGCGTTTCTCTGGAAGGAGCCGGGCACCCCATGCATTCACCTCCAGCAAACCCATGAGCTGATCAAGATCCTGCGCCTGCTGGTGGAGCACCACAGCCCTCAGGCGATACTGATCACCGAAACCAACGTGCCGAACCGGGAGAACCTGACCTATTTCGGGAACGCCAACGAGGCCCACCTGATTTACAACTTTTCGCTGCCACCGTTGCTCATCAACACCCTGGTCACCGGTGACTGCCGGCACCTGAAAACCTGGCTGATGAGTATGCCTCCGGCCCAGATGGGTACGACGTATCTGAACTTCATCGCGTCCCACGACGGCATCGGCATGCGCCCGACCGACGGCCTGCTGGCGGATGCCGAGAAGCAGCGGCTGATCAATACCATGGTCTCGTTCGGTGGCAAGGTGTCCTACCGCCGGACGTCGGACGGCTGCGACCACCCTTACGAAATCAACATCGCACTGTACGATGCCCTGAAGGGCACCGTGGAAGGGGGAGCAGATCACTGGCAGTTGCCGCGCTTTATCTGTGCGCACACCATCATGATGGCGCTTGAGGGCATTCCGGCGTTCTATATCCACAGCCTGCTGGCCACCGAGAACGACTATCAACGGGTGGAGCACACCGGCCGGTTGCGATCGATCAATCGCAGCCAGTGGCAGCTGACTGAACTCACCGATACCCTGGCGAATCCTCTGAGCCATCACCACAAAGCCTTTCAGGAGCTCAAGCGGCTGATCGCGATCCGCCGCCGTCAGTCGGCGTTTCATCCCAACGCTACCCAGTTCACTCTGCATCTGGGGTTACAGATCTTTGGCTTCTGGCGCCAAAGCATGCGGCGCGATCAGTCGATTTTCTGTATTCACAACATCAGCAGTGAGCTTCAGGAGATTGCGCTCAGTGACATCAACCTGATCGGTACCGATCGGTGGGTGGATCTTATCTCCGGGACGACCATCACCGAGCTCACCGGAGCCATCACGCTCAAGCCGTATCAGAGTGTCTGGCTCTCCAACAGGGAGTAGGGCAGAATGCCGGCATGTCATGCCCGTCCAGACCCCGAATACTTCTGTTGTCCGCGTATGACGCCGGTAGCCACAGTCGCTGGCGTCAGCAGCTGATCGACAGCCTGCCAGACTTTGAGTGGCAGAGCTTGACGCTCTCGCCCCGGCATTTCCGCTGGCGGATTCGGGGTAATCCGCTGAGCTGGCTGGACGCGCCGGAGTTTCAGCAATCCTGGGATCTGTTGATCGCAACGTCCACGGTGGATCTGGCAACTCTGATAGGGCTGCAGCCCAGGTTGGCGCAGGTGCCGTCGCTGCTGTACATGCACGAAAACCAGTTCGCTTACCCGGTGTCGGGTGCTCAGCACCAAAGCGTCGATCCCCAGATGGTGAACCTTTACAGCGCGCTGGCGGCGACACGAGTTGCCTTCAACAGCGAATGGAATCGACAGAGCTTTCTGG
>JBPEXU010000110.1:0-3722 GCA_052031225.1 Marinobacter sp.
CTGGCTGCGGTTTTTTTGTTTCAGATTACGGCAAACTGACCGATAACCCCTATAGGTGAACTACAGTGACAATAATTGATACGGATTAATTCGCGATCTTGGGCAATGACCTTTAATCACAACATGCGTGCGATACCAACGACAATGATGAGGTTGTTATGGGGTTACTCAATCGGTCGGATATCCTCTGGGGTGTGGTGGCGGCTGTCGTCATCGCGGTTGCAGCTGGGGTGGTGGCGCCATTGCTAGGGTTGGAGCCGGGTTCGGTATTGATTGGTTTGGTGCTGGGGCTGATGGCCGCCGGCCTGTACTTGATCATTCGCGTGCTGGAGCCGGTTGAACGCGGCATCCGGCAACTCAATACCGGCGAGCTTGACGACGACCACCCGTTGGCACGCCAGTGCGGGGCGCTGCTCAGTCATGCCCGGGCCGGGCGGGCGCTGGTGGAGGCACTATCGGCCGGCGCCGACCAGAACGCCATTGCCACCGCGCAGGTGTCGTTTGCCGCCGATCAGCTCAAAATTCGGCTGGACCGCCAGGTGGAGGAAACCGCGCAAATGGCGGAGTATGCCTCGCAGATCACGGAAACTGTGCGGGAATCGGCCCAGCAGGCCAGCGATGCCGCCGCCATGGCCCAGCAGGCCAGTGACAGCAGCCGGGAAGGCCGGGAGGCACTGGTCAGCGCCATCGAGACGGTGCGCCTGGTGCATCAGCAGTCCGGTGAGAACCTCCGGCTGATTCAGGATCTCAATGAAAAATCCAATAAGATCCAGGGCGTGACCACGACCATCCAGGGCATCGCCGAACAGACCAATTTGCTGGCGCTGAACGCCGCCATCGAGGCGGCCCGGGCCGGCGAGCAGGGGCGCGGCTTCGCGGTGGTTGCCGACGAGGTCCGGCAGCTGGCCGGGCGCACTGCCCAGGCCACCAGCGAGGTTGCCGAAACCCTGGAGGAAATCCGTTCCGACACCGCGCAGATTGTGTCCCGCATCGAAGACCTGGCACGCAGCATCGATGACGGCCTGGTGTCGGTGGAAAGCGTGGGCGAGCGGCTCGATCAGATCCGTGACCAGTCCGACACCGTGCAGCAGCAGGTGCGTCGTATCGCGGAGATTGACCAGAGCAATGAAGAAAGCCTGGCTCAGGTGTTTGCCGCCATCGAAACCGTGCGTGATCAGATTGCCGAAAGCGATCTCAGCGTGTCGTCGCTGGCGCAGCAGGCCGCGACCCTGATGGAACTGGCGGAGCGCACCAACGCGACCTTTGCCCTGCACAGCGACGAAAGCTACCACCGGACGTTTTACAAGCAGGCCAAGTCCGCAGCGGACCGGATTGGCGAGTTGTTCGAGCAGGCGATCCGGGACGGCAAGCTCACCGAAAGCGCGTTGTTCGACAAGACCCGGACCCCGATCCCCAATACCGAGCCCCAGAAGTATTCCACCAGTTTCGACCGGTTTACCGATCAGTACCTGCCGGCGATTCAGGAGGCGGCCAAAGACGCGCACCCGGCGTTGGTGTATGCCATCGTCTGTGCGCCGGATGGCTATGTCCCCACCCACAACCGGGAATTCGCCCACGAGCCCACCGGTGATCCCAAGGTCGATCTGGTCCGCAGCCGCAGCAAGCGCCTGTTCAACGATCGTACCGGCATCCGGTGCGGCAGCCATACCGAGGATATGCTGTTGCAGACCTATCGCCGGGATACCGGGGAAGTGATGCACGATCTGTCGGTGCCCATTTTTGTCAATGGCCGGCACTGGGGTGGCTTCCGGGTCGGGTATCGACCGCAGAGCGAATGACCGCAACGGGCACCCCGGATGGCTGTGGTAGACTCCGAAAAAGCCATTGCGAAGGAGAAGACTGTTGGCAGAACCCGAGTACATTCCCGCCGACCCGGATCCGATCCGGCGTCGCTCCGATTCCGCCCGGAATCTGGCGGTCGTGGTTTACATTCTGCAGGGGCTGTCGTTTTTCTCGGGAGGGGTGACCGGCCTGGTTGGGGTGATCATCAATTACGTCAAACAGGACGATGTCCGGAACACCTGGATTGAACGGCATTTTCACTGGCAGATCCGGACCTTCTGGATCGGTCTGCTGTGGACCGTCATCGGTATCGTGACCTCACCACTGCTCATCGGCTGGTTCATACTGCTGGGCATTTCGATCTGGCTGATTTACCGCATCGTCAAAGGCGCCCTGGCGCTCAATGACGGCAAAGCGCCGGTGTGACCGGCGCGCCCGCAGCCTTCTGTCCAGACCTTCGTCCAGGCGTCAGTCGCCGGTCACCTCGTTCAGCCGCAGCGCGCTGACCATGCCGGCCAGCCCCATCAACCCCAGCACCAGTATTACCGCCACCTCGGACACCATCGAGACCAGCGCGGTCAGCCCGCCGGTCACCAGCAGCAACACGCCGATCACGGTATTGCTGACGGCGGTGTAGTCGGTGCGTTTGTTGCCTCCGGCCATGTCCACCAGATAGGTCTTACGGCCCAGCCGGACGCCCGCATGGGCAATGCTCAGCACGAAGAAGGCAAGGGGGTAGAACCACGCCAGTGCGTCGGTCTCGGTTCCTGCCACCAGGGCGGTGATGCCGGCGATCAGGCAGGTTCCGCTGGCCATGGCGGCGCCGCGAATCATCACCCGGCGGCTGGAGGTATCCGCCGCCCAACCCCAGAAGCTGGCGCTGAGGGAACTGGCGAGGCTGGAGGCCAGCAAAAACACGCCCAGCATCCAGCCCAGGTCCGAGGTCTTCTGGGCCAGCACCACGAAATAGGGGGACGCCAGGGCCGAGCACAACAGCAGCGCCCGGGTAATGACGAAGTGCCGGAACGGGGCGTCATCGCGCAGCAGCGACAAGCTGCGGAAGGCTTCACCGATGGCGTTGCCACCACCGCCGGTTTCGCCGGCGTATTCGTCGACGGTAGCAAACAGCGCACCGGCAACCACCCAAAGCAGGGCGGCCAGCAATAAAAGGGCGGTGTAGAACGCCAGCGACGGATCGCCCCGATCCCAGAACAGCAGGGCCGTCAGAATCACCGTCGCGGTGCCGCCAAGGGTGCTGGCCAGGCCGGACAGGCGGCCCCGGCGGGTCTTGGGAATGCACTTGCCCTGAACGTCTTTCATCGACACGGAGCAGAATCCCCGGGCCAGGGAAAAAGCGATCAGCGCCGCCAGGATACCGCCACCGGCGGCGTAGCCGTCGAGGAACCAGACGCAGCCGGCCATGGCCGCGACACTGAGGGCCTGGCCCAGGCTGCCAAGGGTCCAGAACCACTTCCGCACCGCTTTCCGGCGCACCCAGGCGCCGATGACCATCTGCGGCATCATGGAGCCGGATTCGCGAATCGGTACCAGCCACGCCACCAGCGCCGGCGCACCCACGGCGCTCATCAGCCAGGCCAGAACGGTTTTGGGGCTGATCAGCAGATCCCCGAGCTTGGTCAGCACGTTCGCGGCCAGAATCAGAAAGAAATTTCGGGGCACTTCCCGGCAGGCGGCCTCGGGAATGTCCTTGCAGACCCGGGCGTCCTCTTCGTTGGCGATCAGGCTGTAGAGCTGGTCGAGCGTGTCCTGCGGTGTTCTGGCCAAGGTGCGTCCTCCTGGTGACTGTGCGGCCAAGCATACCAGTTCGTGGAAAAGCCCTTAAGGTTTCAACGAATGGCGTGGCCGGATCAGAAGGGGAGGGCGGGCGGCTCCGGCTGCGTCAGACCAGATGGTGATCC
>JBPEXU010000111.1:0-2994 GCA_052031225.1 Marinobacter sp.
CCGCCAGTCCGCCAGTGCGCCGGGCGTTCAGGCCGTGTTCTGCATCGACGTGCGGTCAGAGCTGCTGCGCCGCCATCTGGAGCAGGATCGCCCGGACATTCAGACGCTGGGGTTTGCCGGCTTCTTCGGTATGCCCATAACACACGCCAGACCCGGGCCAGAGCCGGAGGAATCGCGACTGCCGGGGCTGCTGGCCCCCGCCTATCGCTTTAACGAATCCACCGGCAGTCTGGCGGAGGATCAGGCGCTGGGACGGACGCTGGATCAGAAAGAGGCCGCCCGTGAGGCGGTCCGGACGGCCAAATACTCGGGCCTGTCGACCTTTACCCTGGTTGAGACAACGGGTCTGGCCTGGGCCTGGAAGCTGGTTCGGGATGCCCTGAACCGCAACACCCCCAAAGCCCGTGAGCCGGAATGGAGTGAGGGCCGGTTATGTCACCGCCACGGCGGTGATCCGCTCACCGACTTGCAGCGCATCGACCTGGCCGAGAATCTGCTGAGAGGAATGTCGCTCACTCGGAATTTCGGCAGCCTGCTGGTTCTCGTCGGCCACGGCAGTCACACCGACAACAACCCCGGCGAGGCCGGCCTGGCGTGCGGTGCCTGTGGTGGCAAGAACGGCGGCGTCAACGCCCGTGTTGCCGCCGGACTGCTGAATGATCGGGTGGTGCGCGAGGGCCTGGGTGAGCGGGGCATCCGAATTCCGGACCACTGCTACGCGGTTGCTGCCGAGCACTGTACCGTGACTGACGAAGTGACCGTGCTGGACCGTCATCGGGTACCAGACAGCCACCTGATGCGTCTTACCGAGCTGGAGCAGGAGTTTGCCCGTGCGGGTCGGGCGGTGCGTCGTGAACGCGCGGTGACTCTGGGCCTGAATGGCCTGTCGGACGAACAGCTGCTCGACGCTTTGCGCAAGCGCACGCACAACTGGGCCGAGGTGCGCCCAGAGTGGGGCCTTGCCAACAACGCCGCGATCATTTTCGCGCGCCGCGATCGCACCCGGGGCGTGAACCTGGGGGGCCGTTGTTTCCTGCACGACTATGATCCGGAGCAGGATGTCGCCGGCGGGGTGCTTGAGGCGCTGATGACCGCGCCCATGGTGGTGGCGAACTGGATCAACCTGCAGTATTTCGCCTCGGTCACCGTGCCTGATACCTACGGTTCGGGCAACAAGCTGTTGCACTCCGTGGTCGGCGGAAATCTGGGGGTTATTGAGGGCAACGGCACCGACTTGCGTATCGGTCTGCCGATCCAGTCGGTGCACGACGGTAAGCTCTGGCGGCACGAGCCGATGCGTCTTAGCGTGGTCATCGATGCACCGGAAGCACGCATTCGGGCGGTGATTGATAAGCATCCGGACGTGGCGGCGCTGATCGGTAACCGCTGGTTGTGGCTGTACCGCCTCGGCCCGTCGGGTGAGCTGCGACCGGTCCGTGTGGACTGACCGGCCGTTGCCGTGGGTCAGTAGCGGATCAGTGCCGAGCCCCAGGTAAAGCCGCCGCCGAACGCTTCCAGCAACAGCACTTCGTTGCGTTGAATCCGACCATCGCGCACTGCCGTATCCAGGGCCAGGGGGATTGAGGCGGCCGAGGTGTTGCCGTGCTTATTGACGGTGACAACCACTCGATCCATGGGCAGTTTCAGTTTTTTCGCGGTTGCTGCAATGATCCGAAGATTGGCCTGATGGGGCACCAGCCAGTCTACGTCCGACTTCTGCATGCCGTTGGCGTCCAGGGTTTCGTCCACAATCTTGCCAAGCGTGTTCACCGCCACTTTGAACACTTCGTTGCCCTTCATTTCAACGAACGCTTCGCCCGCCTTGACCCGCTCGAAGTCGTCGGCAATGCCGCAGGGCACGTGAAGCAGGTCTTCGTACTGGCCATCGGCGTGGATATGAGTCGAGAGAATGCCGGTTTCCTCGTTGGCCTCAAGCACCACGGCACCGGCGCCATCGCCGAACAGCACGCAGGTGGCCCGGTCGTCCCAGTTGATGATCCGTGAGAACACTTCGGCGCCCACCACCAGCGCCTTGCGGCTGCTGCCTGTGCGGATGAACTTGTCGGCGACCGAGAGTGCGTACACGAAGCCGCTGCATACCGCCTGGATATCAAACGCGGGGCAGCCACGAATGCCCAGTCGGGCCTGCAGGATACAGGCGGAGCTGGGGAAGATTTTGTCGGGGGTGGAGGTGGCGAATACGATCAGGTCGATCTCGCTGGCCGCCACGCCGGCCGCCTCCAGTGCCCGCAGAGCGGCCTTTTCGGCCAGGTCGACGGTGGTTTCGCCGTCCCGGGCGATGTGCCGCTGCTCGATGCCGGTGCGCTCACGGATCCACTGGTCGGAGGTATCCACACGCTGCTCGAGGTCGTGATTGGTAACAATGTTTTCCGGCAGATAGGAGCCGGTTCCGGCAATGCGTGCAAAGGTCATTCAGGTTTCCCGAATTTGCTGTAACGACGGTTTCCCTATCGTAAACCTTTGCACGCGCCTTGGTTATTAGCGGTTTGTCAAAGCCGCCGGTCGCGGCAGGTCGGGTTCACTCGGCCTTGAGGGTCGCCATATCAATGACAAAGCGGTATTTCACATCGCCTCGCTTCATGCGCTCGTAGGCATCGTTGATGTTTCGGATATCGAGCATTTCGACGTCGCAGGCAATGTTGTGCTCGGCGCAGAAATCCAGCACTTCCTGGGTTTCCGGCATACCGCCGATCAGCGAGCCGGCCAGCACCCGCCGCTTGCCGACAAGGTGGCCCGCGTGCACGGTGGGCTCAATGGGCTGCAGCAGCCCAACCAGGATGTGGGTGCCGTCGAACTTCAGGCATTTCAGGTAAGGGTTCAGATCGTGGGGGACCGGAATGGTGTCGAGCAGGAAGTCGAAAGAGTCGGCAACCGACTTCATCTGGGCCTTGTCTGTGGAGATCACGACGTGGTCGGCGCCCTGCTTTTTCGCCTCGGCGACTTTGCTCTCAGATCGGGTAAAAATTGTGACTT
>JBPEXU010000112.1:0-1709 GCA_052031225.1 Marinobacter sp.
GACAACTACGCCAACGTTGACGTTGACGCCCTGGTACTGCCTGAGGTGTCGCTGGAGCTGAGCGATCCGGTGCTGGTAACCGGCCAGACAATCTACGCCCAGCCAGAGAATGAGGGGCAGACCTTGCCGGTAAACCGCTCAGACTTGCTGATATCGGCGGAACTTGCATTTGACTATGGTGAAGATGGTCGCCTGCTGTCCATTTCCGCCAACGGCTGCATGGCGCCCTCAATGACGGAAATCGCACGTTTGGTGCAAGCGAACGGGTATATGGCGGATGTTCCCGGCCAGTGGCGCCCGACCGTGTCGCTGTCAGCGCAAAGCCGTGCTCACTACGAAATTGACGGCGTTGATGAGCGGCTGTTGTTCGATTGGGAGGGGCAGAGAATCTATTTCGAAACCGCCACCACCTGTCACCAGCACGAAGGCATCGAGGCCGGTTCCAGTGCGCTGGGAGGGGAGCCCGAAGTGGTCTACACCTGGGTCAAGGACCGTGGCGACGTGATCGAACTTACCGCCAGCTCCGGTGCGACAACCTGGACTTGGCGGCCCAATACGGTCGGCGCACCGGATGGCTTTTCCGGTTACACGCTCAGCCGTAATGGCAGTGAACAGGCTTCCCTGGCCTTCGACGCTACCGACACCGCCTGCGCGGCCGATCCGGATGTGGTCAACAACAACCTGATAGTCACCCAGCAGTACGGGTACGATTTCACCGGATTTGAACCGCAGCCGGTGAACTTCGTCGATCTGGCACTCGAGTACGATACCCGGCAGCCCGACAGCCCGGAGCAGGGCGCGCCAGAGCTGAACCGCCTGTTGCGTTTCGCGTTTCTGGACCCCGCGTTATCGGAATTGCCGAACGTGGACGCAACCCGGGGCTTTGAATGGGTGATGTACTACCCGGGCGTCGGCAAGCCCGGGTATGAGCCATCCAACCCCAACCTGATTCATCAGGCCTACTTAAAGTCCTATGGCGGGAACCGTCGCTGCGGCCGGCAGTTCGAGAGCGCTCCGACCAACGTTTTTGCTCGGGTGGATTATGAGTACAAAACGCTGTCGGACTATCTGATCGGGCTGTTGGACTGATCGGCTGAATGTGCCCGGGGAATCTTCGGTGTTGTCGTGTTACCCACCAAATTTTACAGCTCGGCGTGGGCTTACCCCGGTGATCCCGTTGCGACGCAGCTCCCGGCATATGGTGCTGCTGTGGCAGCCCAGCATCGCGGCGATCTGGCGTTGACTCTTCTCCGCCACAAGCAAGTGACTGTGGTGTCAACTTTGTGAGCAAACCCGTTCGGGCTCGCTAAGTTTGCTGATTGTTGGTCATGGTGATGAGCAACATCATGCAGGCAATCAGTGGGCTTACCACGGACGAACTTTTCTGAGCAGCCAGCGGCAAGATCAAGCTGCTTGATTGCGTATAGACGGGGAAAAGAAAGTGTATTTCTACCCGGAAATCGTCTGTCTGAAAGGGTAACGTTCGCCACCTCCTGGGGAAGGAAGTGGTGCCGAGGAGAGGACTTGAACCTCCACGGGGTTGCCCCCACTAGCACCTGAAGCTAGCGCGTCTACCAATTTCGCCACCTCGGCAGATGACTTGCAGAAGGCCATGTGTTTTCAGTTAGAGCTTTGAAAACTGGCGTTTTCTGCTTCCGGTGAGGTGTGCCCCTCAACCGATGGCGCGTACTTTAATGATTCCGATCCGG
>JBPEXU010000113.1:0-4432 GCA_052031225.1 Marinobacter sp.
GTGTCCGCCCCGGGATCAGGGTTGACCAACCCGCTGTCCGCGCGTTGGTCAGCCTCCGGAGGCGGAGCCGATGCTTCTCGCGGGGGGCTTGGCTGCGCCGGGGCGTCGCCAACCGGAACCTCCGGTTCGGCATCCGTCTCCGGTGACATTCCGATTTCATCGGAACCGGTGGATTGGGACTCTGAGGCAGGTGGTGCAGGCGCAGGATCTTCTGCGGGTTCGGCATTGGCGGCACTGCCGCCGCCGCTTACCGCCGGCGGCTCCCGCCGTTCGGCGCCGGGTCGGAACGCCAGCATCCGGAGCAACGTCATCTCAAAGCCCATACGGGCGTCGGGGGTCACCTCAAGATCTTTCCGGCCCATCAGTGCCGCCTGGTAGAATAGCTGGGCGTCTTCCGCGCTCAGGCGCCGTGCCAGCGACTGAACCTGCTCGGCATCACCAAGCGCATTGTCCGCGCTCCCCGGCACAACCTGCTCCATGGTGACCCGGTGGAACAGTGACAACAGGTCGGACAGAATCACGCTGTAGTCGGGCGCAAACTCCGAAATACGAGCGACCTCAGCCAACAACCCCGGACCGTCGCCCTCCACCAGGGCGCTAACGATCCGTTCAATATCGCGCTGGTCAATTGTGCCGAGCATGTTGCTGACATCGCTCGCAGCAAGTTTCTGGTTACCGAACGCAATCGCCTGATCGGTAAGACTCAGCGCATCGCGCATACTGCCATCGGCCGCACGGGCAAGCAGCCACAGCGCCGGCTCCTCAAACGGAATGCCCTCTTCCGACAACACGTACTTCAAATGGCCGACGATGTGTTCCGGCGTCATCCGCTTGAGATTGAATTGCAAACACCGGGACAGCACCGTCACCGGCAATTTTTGCGGGTCCGTTGTCGCCAGCAGAAACTTGACGTGTTCAGGGGGTTCTTCCAGCGTCTTGAGAAAGGCGTTGAAGGATTGGTTGGTCAGCATGTGCACCTCGTCAATGAGGTACACCTTGTAGCGACCGCGGGTGGGGGCGTACTGGACGTTGTCAGTCAGCTCGCGCATGTCGTCGACACCGGTGCGCGATGCGGCGTCGATTTCAATCAGGTCAACGAAGCGGCCGTCCTGAATTTCCTGGCAACTGGCGCATTCGCCACAGGGCGTTGGCGTTATCCCGGTTTCGCAGTTGAGGCACCGGGCCAGCAACCGGCCAATGGTGGTCTTGCCGACTCCCCGCGTCCCGGTGAACAGATACGCATGGTGCAAGCGCTGATTGTCCAGGGCATGAACCAGCGCCTGGAGCACATGTTCCTGGCCGACCATGTCTTCGAAGGTGCGCGGACGCCATTTGCGGGCAAGTACCTGGTAGCTCATGTTCCATCAACTGCAGTGAAAAATGCGTTTTACGATAGCATGGACCCAACGGGATAAGAAGCAGCGACAGCCACGAAACCGGGCCAGAACAACGACAACCTTCGCGAAAAATCAGACGATTAGGAACGGACAAGGCGGGAAATCTGGGGGTGACCCCACCAGCAAATCTCCGGCACACACATCCACCGCTGCGGCTGCTCCCTTCCGGGCCTGACCGGGTTCACGGCTTCATGTTGCGGAGGCACCAATGGGGCCACCATAACGGCGCTTGAAGGCGTTTCCCTCAAGGCGGCGCGCATATTAGCAAAAGGCCCCGAAGACTACAACGCTGATTGCCGCCCGGAGAGATACTCTAGAGCGGAATGGGCACCTCATCGTGCCGAAACCAGCACGCCAGGCTGTAGCGGGTTCGATGCGCGGGCAACACTTCATGGGGAATGTCTTCGCTCATGAACAGCGCCATGCGCCCGGCCTCCGGCAAAATCAATGTGCTTTCGCCGCTGCCATCCGGGTGGTAAAGGCGCAGCGCGCCGCCGTCTTCCGGCCGCCAGTCGGGGTTCAGATACAGCACCAGACTGACCAGCCGCAATGACCGGCCCCGAAAACTGTCGAGGTGAGTTTTGTAGAAGTCACCGGGGTGGTAGGTGGCGTAATGGGTTTCAAACCGCTTCAGGCCGAGGTAAAGCCTACGGTTCAGGCCGACACGGAGGGCGTCGAGAAAGCCAAACAGCGCCGTCTGTGGCCCCGTGGTGCCTTGTAACCAGGCAATCTTATCCCGACGCACCGATCGGTCCTTGACCAGATCCGCGCCCCGACCAATGCCGGCCCGGCGCATGGCATCGGAACGGTCCAGGTGCTCGACCTCCTGCCGAAGCGCCGACAACAGAGCGGGGCCGAGCAGTTCGCGCACATCCAGGGAAAGCCAACCCTGGGTGCTGAGGCCTTCGGCCAGGTGATCGAGCCACCCGTCCGACACGCGCACCGTCTCGCCGGTAAACACCGGCACGTTGGCACTCGCCTCATCGCCGATAACCGGCTTGTCACATGGCCGCTGCCCGGCCCGGTTATCCGCCTCTGACAATGATTCCATAACCTCGGTCCCACCCAAATAACGACGCCATTTTATGCCTAAAAGTCGCCCATTGGCGCGTTTTAATTTACCCTGATGGTAAGCATATACACCTAATCCCTTTTCCATCCGGCCCGCTATGTCAGAAAGCAGTAACCAGCCCCCTCTATCGTTGGCCCCGGGGCAATGGTCATTTACCCGCTGGACCACCATCGGGCAATTGGAAGCGCTGGAAGTCCGGCACCCACTTTTTAGCGCAACGATCACATTGCAGGGCGCCCACCTGATTCGCTTTGCGCCACACGACGAGCCCAATTGGCTGTGGCTCAGCGATACCGCCCGGTTCCAACCAGAGCGCCCGGTTCGCGGCGGAATTCCGATCTGCTGGCCCTGGTTTGGGGATCCGGCTCGCAATCCGCCCGAGGTCCGAAAGCGCGTCCGCAGTGGGCGGGCACACGGTTTCGCGCGAACCGCGCTGTGGTCGCTTGAAGACGTACAGGAAAGTGCCCACGAAGTGGAAATCAGCCTGTCACTCGATGCCAATGGTGATTTTTCCGAACACTGGACTGGCCACGCCCTGGCTCTGGTGACGTTTCGTTTTTCCGTCGGCGGCTGCCAGATGGCACTGACCACCACCAACCTCGATCAGGAACCTCTCGCGTTCTGCCAGGCCCTGCACACCTACCTGCCGACCTCCGATATCCTGAAGTCCCGGATTCTGGGTCTGGGCACCAGCCAGTACATTGATGCCGTCGATCACTGGCAATACAAAACGCAGGATGGCCCGGTGTATTTCGAAGGTGAAGTTGACCGGATCTACGAATCCGGCGAACCCGTTACGGTGGTCACCCCGGCGGGAAGCCGAAAGCTGTGTCCGGTGGGGAGCGATTCCACCGTGGTCTGGAACCCGGGCCCCTATAAAGCCGCCCGACTGTCCGATTTTCCTGGGTCGGCCTGGCAGACCATGCTCTGCGTCGAAACCGCCAATGCCGCCAGCGATTATCGCGTGCTTAATACCGGCCAAAGCCATACCCTGGGCGTCTGGATCGGGCGCAAATGACTTCAACAAAGGACAGAGGATGAGCCTCGCAACGTACCTGAAGAGCAAGCTGATTCCGGCTGAAATCGAAACTCACGTCAATCGGATCCGCAAGCCAATCGGGTCTTTGGGGTACGACCCCTGGGGATTCAATAACGAGGCCATGAAATACGGCTTCGCTCTGGTGAAACAGCTCTATGACAAGTACTTCCGGGTCGAGGCGCACGGCGTCGACCAGATCCCATCCGAGGGACCGGTACTGATCATCGCCAACCACAGCGGTCAGCTGCCGATCGACGGCGTATTGATCGGCTATGCCCTGGCCTCCCGGGAAAACAATCCCCGCATACCAAGGGCAATGATCGAACGCTTTTTTCCGACCGTGCCCTGGCTCGGAAATCTACTCAACGAATTTGGCGCCGTGCTCGGCGATCCCGTGAACTGCGCCAAAATGCTGGCCAACGGCGAAGCGGTGATTGTCTTTCCGGAGGGCATTCGCGGCTCCGGAAAACTTTATCGCGAACGTTACCAGCTCAAGCGGTTTGGGAATGGTTTCATGCACCTGGCGATGAAATACAACGCCCCGATTGTTCCCGTTGGCGTGGTCGGCTGCGAGGAAACCATCCCTGCGATTGCCAACATCAAGCCCCTGGCCCGGGCGCTGGGCGTCCCCTATGCCCCACTCGCGCTGCCGGTGGTGCTGCCAGCCAAGGTCCACCTCAACTTTGGCCCCCCGATGTATTTCGATGGCGACGAGGTGCCCGAGGAGCAGATCACCGAACAGGTTGAACAGGTGAAAGCCGAAATCAGCCGACTGATCGACAAAGGACTGAGCGAAAGGAAGAACCTGTTCTGATGAAGCAGACAAACCGCCCCCGCATTCTGGTGACGGGTGCCGCCGGGGCACTCGCCCAGCAAGTCATTAACCGCCTTCGCGATCAATGCGACCTGGTGGCGGTCGATTTT
>JBPEXU010000114.1:0-13788 GCA_052031225.1 Marinobacter sp.
TGGCCCAAGGAGTTCGCTTTGTCAGCTATCGAGACGGGGAGCTGGTGCTCCAGGCCGAGACCTCGGCCCGCGCCAGCCAGCTTCGGTTTCAGCAACAGGAGATCATGGCCCGACTGCGCACCCACGAACCGTTCCAGTTTGTCTGGAAGGTCACCGTCAAGGTGGCGCCAGCGAGAGTTCGGGACAAGCCCAAGGCCCGGAAACAACCCCTGAGCAAAGAAAATGCCCGGCTTCTCAGGGAAGAAGCCGGGCACACGAAGGATAAAGCGTTACGCGAGGTTCTCGAAAAACTCGCCAGCCACGTTCAGGACTGAGGCATCCCGCCTCAGCCTTGCGCGGCCAGTACCGGTTTCATGTAGGAAATGGGCGCCGTCGCCTCATCGTCAAAGGTGACCACTTCCCAGGCATCTTCTTCGGCACGGAGCTTGCGAAGCAGCTTGTTGTTCAGGTCGTGGCCGGACTTGATGCCGCGGAACTCGCCGATCAGGCTGTTGCCCAGCAGGTACAGATCGCCGATGGCGTCCAGCACCTTGTGTTTGACAAACTCGTCATCGTAACGAAGACCGTCTTCGTTCAGAATCTTGTAGTCATCCACCACGATGGCGTTATCAACGCTGCCACCGAGTGCCAGATTCATCGCCCGCAGCTTCTCGATATCACGCATGAACCCGAACGTCCGTGCGCGTGACACTTCCTTGACAAAGGAGGTGCTGGAGAAGTCCACGGTCGCGGTCTGGGCACGTCCTTTGAACACAGGGTGGTCAAAGTCGATGCCGAAGCTGACCTTAAAGCCCTCGAACGGCAGGAAGGTCGCTTTCTTGTCGCCCTCTTCGACGGTCACTTCGCGCTTGATGCGAATGAAGCGCTTGGCCGCATCCTGCTCCGCGATACCGGCGGACTGCAGCAGAAACACGAACGGCCCGGCAGAGCCATCCATAATCGGCACTTCTGCGGCGCTCAGTTCCACAAAGCAGTTGTCGATTCCGAGACCAGCCATGGCTGACAGCAGATGCTCCACTGTCGCCACACGGACACCGTTCTTTACCAGCGTCGTGGACAGCATGGTCTCACCCACATTCTCCGCACAGGCACGAATCTCAACGACCGGATCCAGATCCGTGCGGCGGAAGATGATGCCTGAGTCCACCGGCGCGGGCTTCAAGGTCAGGTATACCTTTTCCCCTGAATGCAAGCCCACACCCGTGGCCCGGATGGTGTTTTTGAGTGTCCGTTGTCTGATCATCGGTTCATCTTTCCGTCACAAAATTACGATATTCTGGGTAAAAAACTGCCCGGAGAATATCAGAAATCAGAGTTGACTACCATTTAGCCAGCACTTCCGGCGGTCAGGCCGGCGAGCCACTGGCCACGCACTCCCTGATCACGAGTGGTCGGCGTAGAGGGTTCCCCATAACAAAAAGAAACCGAAACACACCCCAGTTTTGACAGGCTATCAGTCCGCCTGCCGGCGCAGGAATGCGGGAATATCGAGATAGTCCACGCCCTGCTCTTCGCTTTCTTTGCTCTGATCAATCGCCACATTGCCATGGGAAACCGCACGACGGCGCAGCACGGCGGGACGATCGAGCTGGTTGTAATCGGTCTTGCCATCCAGGGTACGGGTGTTGTCCACCACCTTGGTTGGCTTTTCGTGATCGCCTCCCAGGCCGGTTGCCACCACGGTGACCTTGAGTTCGTCGGTCATTTCCGGGTCGATCACCGTACCGACCACAACCGTCGCAGAATCGGAGGCGAACTCACGCACAATGTCGCCAACTTCCGAGAACTCGCCCAGGTTCAGATCCATACCCGCGGTAATGTTGACCAGAATACCCTTCGCGCCCTGCAGATTGATGTCTTCCAGCAGCGGGCTGCGAATCGCGGCTTCTGCCGCTTCGCGGGCGCGGTTTTCGCCGGAAGCCCGGGCCGTGCCCATCATCGCCATACCCATCTCGGACATGACCGTCTTCACGTCGGCAAAGTCGACGTTGATCATACCGTTGCGGGTAATCAGGTCAGCGATGCCCTGAACCGCGCCCAGCAGGACGTCGTTGGCGGCGGCAAAGGCATCCAGCAGGCTGGTTTTCTTGCCCATGACCGCCAACAGTTTTTCGTTCGGAATGGTGATCAGCGAGTCGACACTTTCCTCCAGTTCCTTGAGCCCGGCCTCGGCCACACTCATCCGCTTGCCGCCCTCAAACATAAAGGGCTTGGTGACCACGGCAACGGTCAGGATGCCCAGCTCACGGGCGACCTCGGCCACCACAGGCGCGGCGCCGGTGCCCGTACCGCCGCCCATGCCAGCGGTAATAAAGACCATGTCGGCGCCGTTGAGCGCTTCGGCAATCCGATCCCGGTCTTCCAGCGCGGACTGGCGTCCCACTTCCGGATTCGCGCCCGCACCGAGACCTTTGGTGATATTGCCGCCCAGTTGAATGACCTGGCGCGCGTCCAGATCCGTCAGCGCCTGGGCGTCGGTATTGGCGCAGATGAACTCCACACCCTCAATGTCGCTGTTCAACATGTGACGGACCGCGTTTCCGCCGCCACCGCCGACACCGACAACCTTAATGACCGCATTCTGCTGGACATTATCGACAAGTTCGAACATTTCCCTTACTCCTTCGTGCCGTTTCAGCCTTTTCCAGGCTGTTCATTCGAGATGTTTGTTTTCGAGAGACCTTCGTGTACTGCTCGCCCGGCCCGGTCAGAAATGACCGGTAAACCAGGCCTTCATGCGCTCAAACAACGTGGGAGCATCCTCTCCCTTGAGCACGGGCGTCCGTCCAAGCTCCATTTGGCGGAAGCCATGGATCAGCAATCCGACGCCGGTGGCGTAGATCGGATTGTTGACCACCTCCGTCATCCCGGATACGGCTTGCGGCGAAGCCAGCCGTACCGGCATGTGGAAGATTTCTTCGGCCAGCTCCACCACGCCTTCCATCGTGGAGGAACCACCGGTCATCACAATGCCTGCTGGGATCAGATCCTCGAAACCGGATCGGCGCAACTCCGACTGAACCAGCGTGAACAGTTCCTCGTAACGGGGCTCCACCACTTCCGCCAGGGCCTGTCGAGACAGGTCACGCGGCGCACGGTCCCCGACACTGGGAACCTTGATGGTTTCGTCGGCCCCTGCCAGCTGGGTCAGCGCGCAGGCGTATTTGATCTTGATTTCCTCGGCGTTCTGGGTCGGCGTGCGCAGCGCCATGGCGATGTCGTTGGTCACCTGATCACCGGCAATCGGAATCACCGCGGTATGGCGAATGGCGCCCCCGGTGAACACCGCGATATCGGTGGTGCCGCCACCGATATCGACCACACAGACCCCCAGCTCTTTCTCATCCTCGGTCAGGATGGCGTGGCTGGACGCCAGCTGTTCGAGGATGATGTCATCCACCTCCAGGCCGCAGCGCTTCACGCATTTTTCAATGTTCTGGGCCGCGTTAACGGCGCAGGTCACCAGATGAACCTTGGCTTCAAGCCGAACCCCGGACATGCCCATCGGCTCCTTGATGCCTTCCTGGCTATCGATGACGAATTCCTGCGGCAGGATGTGCAGGATTTTCTGGTCGGCCGGGATCGCCACGGCCTGTGCCGCGTCAATGACCCGGTCGATGTCGGCCTGGGTCACTTCCCGGTCCCGGATCGCCACGATGCCATGGGAATTGAGGCTCTTGATGTGACTGCCGGCAATGCCCGCGTACACCGAATGAATCCGGCAGCCCGCCATCAATTCGGCCTCTTCCACCGCACGCTGAATGGCCTGCACGGTGGTTTCGATGTTGACCACCACACCGCGCTTGAGCCCCCGTGACGGGTGGGAACCAATACCCACCACCTCAATGGTGCCGTCCATTTTGCGCTTGCCGACAATCGCAACCACCTTGGAGGTTCCGATATCAAGGCCAACAATCATGTTTTCCGTTTCAACCGATGACATGTGTTTCACCAAACCGTTGGTCTGTCTTAACTGTTGCTATGAATTCGGTTCCGAAGCTGCCAGGGCAGGCTTCCACTGCACCGCCACACCGTTGGTGTAGCGAGCATCGATCCGACTGACTTCATCCGACCGGGAGGCCAGCCGGGTTTCGTATACCGTGATAAAACGCTCAAATCGCTGCTCTACCTGATCCCGGCCAAGAACCACCTCAATGCCGTTGTCCAGGGTCAGTGTCCAGGCGCCGCGGGTTTCCAGCGCCAGCCCGGCGAAACCGAGACCGCGACTGACCAGCTTGTCGCTCATCACCCGCGCCATTTGGATGACGTCACGGACCCGTTCATCGGGCCCGGCCAGCCGAGGCAGCGGGCCGGCCACGTCCGGGTTCGGTGGCGCGAACAGTTCACCGGTGCGACTGACCAGCCGGCCATCGGTCCAGTAGGCCAGCGGCTTCTTCTCCCGAATGTGGATCACCAACCGGTCGGGCCACACTCGCCGGACGGCAGCGGATTCCACCCAGGGCCGCTGCTCCAGGTAGGCCTTGATGTCCGATAGGTCGGTGGCGAAGTAGCTCTTGCCAATCCAGTTTCCGGCCTCCCGCTCAATCGCGATCCGACTGTCGCCGACAAACTCCCCCTGCACATCAATGGCCAGAATCTGCTGGTCCATCGCTTCGAGCACCTTGCCGGTCCCCCAGGGCACCATCGCCGCCAGCAGGACAATCAACGCACCGAGGCCAACCTGCAGCCAAGGTACCGCCGCCAATACGGCCTTGAGCACGCCAAACCGATCCCGCTCAGGCTCGAGGGAGGTCGCCCCCCGTCGCCTGGGGGGATCGGGCGGTAGCGCCCGAGTCCGGATCAGCAGCGTGTCAAGCATCGGCGTGCTCCAGCGTGTCCCGAAGAATCCGCACCACCAGCTCTTCAAAACCGATCCCCGCGGCTTTCGCCGCCATCGGGACCAGACTGTGGTCGGTCATTCCCGGCACCGTATTCACCTCCAGCAACCAGAACCGACCATCGCCATCCTGCATCACATCCACCCGCCCCCAGGTGCGGCAGCCAACCACCCGAAATGCATCCAGAGCCAGTTGCTGGAGCCGAAGCTCGTCATCCGGCGCCAGGCCGCAGGGAATGCGGTAGCGGGTATCGTCGGCCAGGTACTTGGCGTCGTAATCGTAAAACTCGTGGTGCGTGCTCAGGCCAATGGCCGGCAGCGCTCGGTCCTGCAGCAGGCTGACGGTAAACTCGGGGCCTTCGATCCACTCCTCCACCAGAACCAGATCGTCCATCGCGGCAGCCGCCTGGTATGCCGCCACCAGCTCGCTTTCGGTGTGCACCTTGCGAATGCCGATACTGGATCCCTCATGGGCCGGCTTGACGCTCAGCGGCGCCCGCAAGTCCCGGAGAATGGCGGCCGCGTCCTGCGCCGACGTCATGGCTCGGAACTTCGGGGTTGGCAGCCCGACCCCTTCGAACACGTATTTGGTCCGCAATTTGTCCATGGCGAGGGCGGACGCCAGCACCCGACTGCCGGTATACGGAATACCCGCCTGCTCCAGGATGGCCTGAATGGTGCCGTCTTCACCACCACGGCCATGCAGGGCGATGAACACACGGTCATAATCCGGTTGTTCCACCGCCTTGAGCAGACAGCCACGGATGTCTTTGCCGACCGCGTCAATGCCTGCCGACTGCAACGCCGACAGGACAGCCTGACCGCTCTTCAGAGACACCTCACGCTCGGCGGAATCTCCACCCATGAAAACCGCGACGCGGCCAAGTGCTTTCACCAGGGCCGGATCCGCCTGATAGTTCTGAGCCTCGTTGTGGTGGCTATCAGTCATGGCTTACCACTCCCGCTGCCGCCAGCCGGGCAGCGACACCGCCAATGTCACCGGCACCCTGGGTAATCAGCAGGTCGCCGTCCTTCAATACGTTCGCAAGCAGGCCCTCAATCTCGCCGTTGTCTTCAACGAACACCGGCTCGACTTTGCCCCGCTGCCGGATACTGCGGCACAGGGCCCGACCGTCGGCACCGGGAATCGCCGGTTCACCGGCGGCGTAGACATCCATCAGCAGCAGTGCATCGACCTCCGACAACACCCGCACGAAATCCTCGTACAGGTCCCGAGTCCGGGTGTAGCGGTGCGGCTGATAGAGCATCACCACCCGACGGCCGGGCCAGGCATCGTGCGCCGCGCGGATCACCGCCTCGACTTCGGTCGGATGATGGCCATAGTCATCGACCAGCGTCACGGTGCCCTGGGGGATCTGGTAATCGCCATACACCTGGAACCGGCGGCCAACCCCGGCAAACCCCGCCAGGCCCTTGCAGATGGCATCGTCGGCGACCCCTTCGTCGGTGGCCACGGCGATCGCTGCCAGCGCATTCAGTACGTTATGCCGACCGGGCATCCGGAGCTCCACCGACAGGTCGCTGCGCCCGCCCGGGCGCCGAACCACAAACCGGGTCTTGAGCCCGTCCGAGGTGATCTGCTCCGCGCGGTAGTCGGCATCTGGATTGTCGATCCCGTAGGTGATGATGGCCCGGGAAATACGGGGGATAATCTCCCGCACATAGGCGTCATCCACACACATCACCGCGACACCGTAAAACGGGAGATTGTGCAGAAAATCAACGAAGGTCTGTTTCAGTTTCTCGACATCGCCGCCGTAGGTGTCCATATGATCGGCTTCGATGTTGGTGACCACCGAAATGACCGGCGTCAGGTGCAGGAACGAGGCGTCGCTCTCATCGGCTTCGGCCACCAGATACCGCGAGCCGCCCAGCTGGGCGTTGGTACCGGCGCTGTTGAGCTTGCCGCCAATGACAAACGTCGGGTCCAGGCCGGCCTCTCCGAGTACCGAGGCAATCAGGCTGGTCGTGGTGGTTTTGCCATGGGTACCGGCCACCGCAATGCCATGCCGGTAACGCATGATTTCCGCCAGCATTTCGGCGCGGGGCACGATCGGAACCCGGCGGTTTCTGGCCGCCACCACCTCGGGGTTGTCGGCAGAGACCGCCGAAGACACCACCACAACGTCGGCTTTTGCGCTGTTGTCGGCGCGGTGGCCGATCCGCACTTCCACACCCATGGCCTTGAGCCGGTCGGTCACCGGCCCCTCCCGCAGATCGGAGCCGGAAACCTCATAGCCCTGATTCTTGAGGACTTCGGCAATGCCACTCATCCCCGCACCGCCAATCCCGACGAAGTGGATGCGGCGAATCCGGCGCATTTCCGGCACCTGATATACCAGCGGCGGATTGGTTGCGTCAGCCATTGGCGGCCTCCAGACAGTAATTCACGACTCTCTCCGTTGCATCCGGGCGGGCCAGCGCTCGCGCGGCCTTCGCCATGTTGATAACCCGGGCGCGATCGTTCGCCAGGTCTTTCAGAATGTCCGCCAGCACCGCCGGCGTCAGTTGCTCCTGAGGCACCAGCACCGCCGCTTTCGCCGCCAGCATTTGCCGGGCATTGGCGGTCTGGTGATCGTCCACCGCATGGGGAAACGGCACCAGCACGGCACCGATGCCGGCGGCGCACAGTTCGGACACCGTCAGTGCCCCCGAGCGGCAGACCACCACATCGGCCCAGCGATAGGCGTCCGCCATGTCTTTGATAAACGGCTCAACGCTCGCCTCGACTCCCTGGGCCCGGTAAGCCGCCAGGGCTTGCTCGACGTTTTTTTCGCCACATTGGTGACGTACCTCCGGGCGATCCGCCGCCGGAATCAAGGCCAGCGCCTCGGGCAGCTGTTCGTTAAACACCCGGGCGCCCAGGCTGCCACCCACCACCAGCACCCGCAGCCGGCCGTCCCGGCCCTGCAGGCGCTGCTCGGGCTCCGGCAGGTCGGCCAGTTCCTGGCGCACCGGGTTGCCGGTGCAGCGGGTGACCACGTCGGCCCCAAAACTGCCGGGGAAGGCTTCCAGCACGTTGGTCGCGAAGCGATCCAGGATGCGGTTGGTCATACCCGCAATGGCGTTCTGTTCATGGATCACCAACGGTGTCCGGGTCAGCCAGGCCGCCAGACCACCGGGGCCGGTGACAAATCCGCCCATGCCAACCACGCAGTGGGGGCGAATCCGGCGCACGATGGTATAGGCCTCCCCCAGCGCGCGCAGGAGCTTGAACGGTGCCGTCAGCAACGCCAGTTTGCCTTTGCCCCGCAGTCCCGAAATGTGAATCAAGGACAGCGGAATGTCGGTGTCGCCGATCAGTCGCTGCTCCATGCCGCCGCTGGCGCCGAGCCAGTAAACCTCGTGCCCCCGGGCCTGGAGCGCACGAGCGGTCGCCAACGCCGGGAACACGTGGCCACCGGTTCCGCCCGCCATCATCAGAAACCGTCGGGGTTCAGTCATAAACCGCCCCTCCCCGTTTGCGCCCGGCGCTGGTCTCCCGGGCACGCCGGCTCTGATCCTGGCGTTCCATTTCAATCCTCGCCAGCACACCAATGCACACGCAGGTAATCATCAGGCTGGAGCCGCCGTAGCTGACCAACGGCAGCGTCAGGCCTTTGGTTGGCAGCAAGCCGGTGCTGACCGCCATATTGATGCCGGCCTGAAGACCGATCAGCAGCGTCAGACCATAGGCAAAACAGGCGCCGAACGGCATGGCCGCTTTTTCCGCACGACGAGCGATCACCAGACCGGAGATCACCAGCGCGGCGAACAGCGCCAGCACCATCAAAGAGCCCATCAAGCCAAACTCTTCGGCGATGATGGCGAAGATAAAATCGGTGTGGGCTTCGGGCAGGTAAAACAGTTTCTGGATCGAATTACCCAGCCCCACGCCCGCCCAGTCTCCGCGCCCAAAGGCGATCAACGACTGGGTGAGCTGGTAGCCGCTGTCAAACTGGTCTTTCCAGGGATCCAGATAACTCACCACCCGCTTGAGCCGGTAGGGCTGGGTGATAATCAGGATCGCCCCTAGAATCACCAGAATAACGATCAGCGGGACAAACCGGCTGAGCCGGACACCGCTCAGGAAAATCATGCCGGCGGCGGCGGTTACCAGCACCACGGTGGCGCCAAAATCCGGCTGGATCACCAGCAGCATGGACGCCACTCCCAGAACCACCAGCGGCTTGAGGAAACCGGGCCAGGTGTGGAGCAGCTCCTCCCGACGCCGGACGACATAGCCGGCCAGATAGGCGATCAGGCACAGTTTGGCGATTTCCGATACCTGGACGTTGAACAGGCCAAAGGGAATCCAGCGGGTGGAGCCGTTCACCGTCCGGCCCAGCGGCGTCAGCACCAGTACCAGCACCAGCAGGCCAATACCGAGCAGCAGCCAACCACTGCGCTCCCACCAGCTGACCGGCACATTCACCGCAATCAGCGCCATCACACAGCCCATGGCGGCAAACAACAACTGACGAACGACGTAGTGGTAGCTGTTGCCGGTTGTTTCCGCCGCCATGTCCATCGACGCCGACGAAATCATCACCACGCCCATGACCAACAACGCTGCGGCACTGATAATCAGCACCGGCAGCGGTTGCAGATCACCGAGCCAGGCCTCACGGTTGGCGAGACGGATACTGCTCTGCATCACAGCGCCTCCACCAGTTGCCGGAACTGGTCGCCGCGATCGCCGTAATCGCGGAACATGTCGAAACTGGCACAGGCCGGGGACAACAACACCCGATCGCCGGCCTGGGCCTGCTGGGCCGCGAGGGTCACCGACTCCGCCAACGTGTTGGCGCGCAGCACGGGGACACTGCGGCCGATAGCGTCGGCAATCCGGTCCGCGTCGGCGCCGATCAGCACCACCGCGCGACAATGCAGCGCCACCGGACCCTCTAATGGGGAGAAATCGGCGCCCTTGCCATCACCGCCGGCGATGAGCACCAGCTTGCCGGAGTCCGGCACCAGACTTTTAATCGCAGCCACTGTGGCGCCCACGTTGGTGCCCTTGGAGTCATTGACGTAGTCCACACCGCCGACCGAACGAAGGTACTCACAGCGGTGCGGCAAGCCCCGGAACTCCCGGGCCGCAGTCAGCATCGTCTCCATCGGCAGGCCTGCGGCATGCCCCAGCGCCAGGGCCGCCATCACGTTACTGACGTTGTGATGGCCCAGCAGCTTCAGGTCACGGGTCAGCAGCAGGTTGTCGAACCCGAAGGTAATCCAGGTGCCCTGATCGTCGTCCCGGGTGCTGAAGGTTTCCGGGTTGACGCGATGGAAGCCAAAGCACAGAAAACGGAGGTTGTCCCTGGCCATGGGCGTGCTCAGGGCATCGTCCAGATTCACCACCGCAACCTGGCAGCCCCGGTAGATGCGTTGCTTGGCCTGGTAGTACGCCATTTTATTGGGATAGCGATCCATGTGATCGTCGCTGACGTTCAGCACCGTCGCCGCCAGAGCATTGAGTTCGTCGGTGGTCTCGAGCTGGAAGCTCGACAGTTCCAGCACATAGAGTTCCGCCCCTTGGCCGAGCAGGTCCAGCGCCGGGGTACCAATGTTTCCACCCACCTGCACCTTACGTCCCGCCGCACGGGCCATCTCGCCCACCAGCGCGGTGACCGTGGTTTTGCCATTGGAACCGGTAATGGCCACGATGGGCGCGTCCGCGGCCTCGGCGAACAGGTCGATATCACCGCGAATGCGGGCGCCCTGCTCAGCGGCTTGGGCAATGGCCGGTTCGGCAATGCTGATGCCCGGGCTGACCACCAACTCATCAAAACCCGCGAACAGCTCGGGGTCGAAGGGGCCGAGATGCACGGGTACATCCGGCCAGTGCGCACGCAGCTCGTCGATCCCCGGCGGCTCGGCACGGCTGTCCGCGACCGCGAACGCCCGCCCCAGACCGGACAGATAGCGCACGCAGGAGAGCCCGGTTTTACCGAGCCCTACCACCAGAGTGCGACGATCCGAAACGATCAAGCTCATAGCTGCGTCCAGTCCCCTATCGAATCTTGAGGCTTGCCAGGCCAATCAGAACCAGCACCACGGTGACCACCCAGAACCGCACGATCACCCGGGGCTCGGGCCAGCCCTTGAGTTCAAAATGATGGTGCAGCGGCGCCATCCGGAAAATCCGCCGGCCGGTCAGTCGGTACGATGCCACCTGCAGAATCACCGAAATCGTCTCCATCACGAACACCCCGCCCATGATGAACAACACGATTTCCTGCCGGACAATGACCGCGACCACCCCCAGCGCGGCCCCCAACGCCAGCGCACCGACATCGCCCATGAACACCTGGGCCGGGTAGGTGTTGAACCACAGAAAGCCAAGGCCGGCCCCGACCAGGGCGCCACAGAACACGATCAGCTCTCCGGTGCCGGGCAAATGCGGAATCAACAAATAGTCGGCAAACTGGGCGTGCCCGGAGACGTAGGCGAAAATCGCCAACGCCCCGGCGACCATGACCGTCGGCATGATTGCCAGACCGTCCAGGCCGTCGGTCAAGTTCACCGCGTTGCTGCTGCCGACGATCACAAAGTAAGTCAGAAGCACGAACAGCACCGGCCCCAGGGTCAGGGACACGTTCTTCAGAAACGGCAGATAGAGCGAGGTTTCCTGCGGCAGAGCGGCACTGTAGTAGAGGAAAATCGCGGCACCGGCGCCAATCACCGATTGCCAGAAGTACTTCCAGCGCGCCGGCAATCCCCGCGGGTTGCGTTCAACGACTTTGCGATAGTCGTCGACCCAGCCAACCGCACCGAAGAGCAGCGTCACCAGCAAGGTGATCCAGACGTAGCGATTGCTCAGATCCGCCCACAACAGGGTACTGACGGCAATGGCGACCAGAATCAGGGCCCCGCCCATGGTCGGCGTTCCAGCCTTGCTCAGGTGGGTCTGCGGACCGTCGTCGCGCACCGCCTGACCGATCTGGTATTGACTGAGCTTGCGGATCATCATCGGGCCGATGAGCAGCGAGATCAGCAACGCGGTCAGAATGCCCAGGATTGCGCGCAGGGTCAGGTACTGAAACACCGTCAGTGCCGAGAAATATTGTGAAAGAACCTCTGTCAGCCAGAGCAGCATGCGTTAACCACCTTTTTTCTTTAGCCCAGCCACCACGCGATCCATGGCGGCACTGCGAGACCCTTTGACCAGCACCGTGGTTGCTCCCTGACCATCGGCCAGCACCCGATCTACCGCTTCCTCATGACTTGCCACCGCTTCCACCGAGGCACCAAAACCATCGGCGTAACCTTCACAGCCGGCACCGACCGCGATCAGTCGCTCGATGCCCTGATTCCGGGCGAACGCGCCGACATCGGCGTGCATGGCCCGGGCTTCGGAGCCAAGCTCCGCCATCGAGCCGAGCACCGCGATGCGCTGTCCCCTGGCCGTTGCCAGCACCGCCAGCGCCGCCTTCATGGAGGACGGATTGGCGTTGTAGCTGTCATCGATCACCGTCAGGCGATCACTCAGGGCAAGCGCCTGCAGGCGTCCCCGGACCGGCTCAAGCGCCGCCAGGCCGGCCTGGATGGCGCGGTCGTCCGCCCCCAGCTCGCGGGCGGCCGCAATGGCGAGCAAGGCGTTCAGTTGGTTGTGTTCACCGAGCAGCTTCAACGTCAGCTCGCAGGCCCAGTTGTCCGGGCCGGCAACCTGCAGTCGCTGTCCCTGCCCGGAGACATCGGCGGCAACCACCCGGTAGTCCGCCTCGGCCTGCCCCAGCCGGCTTACGCTGGCGACCCGGCGTGCGCCGGCACGCTTTTGCCAGACCGGGTACGCCGGATCATCGCGATTCAGAACCACAAGCCCGCCGTCGGTGACGCCATCAATGATTTCGCCCTTGGTGCGGACGATGTTTTCGTAGCTGCCAAAGCCTTCGAGATGCGCTTCCCCCGCGTTGGTCAGAATGACCACCCGGGGATGGACAATGGCGACGGTGTGCGCAATTTCGCCGACCCCACTGGCGCCCAGTTCTGTCACCGCGTACTGGTGATCCGGCGCCAGCCGGAATACGGTCAGCGGGACACCAATGTGGTTGTTCAGATTGCCCTCGGTCGCCAGCGTCTTGCCAAGCTGCGCCAGAATCGCGGCGGTCATCTCACGAACCGTGGTTTTTCCGCTGCTGCCGGTGACCGCCACCAGTTGCACCGCGCTTTGTTTCCGGTTGCCTTCCGCCAGCCGGGCCAACGCCTCCACCGTATCGGCAACCACCAGTTGGGGCAGTGCACAAGAGGCATCGGGCGTATCAACGACGGCGGCCACGGCACCGGCTTGCTGCGCGGTTGCCAAAAACCGGTGCCCATCGAAGTTGTCGCCGCGCAGGGCAACAAACAAGTCACCGGGCTTCAGGGATCGGGTATCGGTAGAAACCCCTTTAAATTCAATAGCATCAAACCCTTCTTCAGCCGCTGCACCGGTCCAGGCACAGGCTTCAGCCAGGGAAAAGGCGCGCATCATGCCACACCTCCATTCAGGTTCAAGCAGTGCCGGACCTGTTCGGTATCACTGAATGGCAGCTTCTGGCCGGCGACCTCCTGATAGGCCTCGTGGCCTTTTCCAGCAATCAACACCAGGTCACCCGGGACGGCCATGTCGATGGCGGCACGGATGGCCTCGGCGCGGTCGTGCAAGACGGTAACCTGCTCCGGCGTCTGAAACCCCGCCATGATGTCCCGGACAATCGCCTGGGGCGGCTCGCTGCGAGGATTGTCGTCGGTCACAATGACCACATCCGCGGCCGATTCCGCCTCCCGCGCCATTTCCGGCCGTTTTCCGGCATCCCGGTCGCCACCGCAACCGAACACGCAGATCAGTCGACCGGACACATGGGGTCGCAGGGCCGCCAACGCGTTCGACAGGGCGTCCGGGGTGTGGGCGTAGTCGACCACCACACGAACCCCGTTGCTGCCATCAAAGCGCTCCAGCCGGCCCGGCG
>JBPEXU010000115.1:0-2991 GCA_052031225.1 Marinobacter sp.
GCGTCGTAGTAGCACACATAGTGCATCAGGTTTCTACGGGCAACATCGTCGGCTGCATCCAAGGTGGGACAATAGGCGGTGGAAGTGCCGGTGGTTTCCGGCCAGGCGCCAGCAGACAGGCAGCAAAACAGCACAGCAGACAGAAGGCGTGCCAGCAACGACATTCGATATTCTCTTATAGGTATTAGGCGCAAAGTGTAGCCAATGTACACAAATTTCACTGTTAAACAGTTTCAAATTTAATCGCTTTGTAACGGGGTTGTGACCACGACGTGATGGAACAGATTCTGGCGTTTTGCCGGCCGGGCTTCGAAACCGAAGCGGGCCGGGAGTTGGTGGATGTGGCCGCAGCTGTCGGTCTGTATGGCTATTTTGAGCCCTGGAAAGATCAGGGGGTCAGTGCGCTGGTGCTGCAAGATCCGGGGGCGGCGGGCACGCTGATGGCACGGGTCGGCCTCAACCAGTTGGTGTTTGTCCGGGATTGGCTGATTGTTCTGGACACGGTTGAGCTGCCGGTGCAGGATCGCGTGGGTGCGGTCCTGGATCGGCTCCGGCGGGCCGACGCCGGTTATCCGGCGTGTGCGCGGCTGGAGGTACGCCTGCTTGAAAACAACAGCGACCGGGATCTGGGTAATTTTGCCAGAAAGTGGGTCGCGCCATTGTCGAAAGGGCTTCGGGGCGCTGGGCTCCTGCTGGCGGACGCCGGCGCAGACGCCCCCGCCCGCCTGGAAGTCCTGCTGACCGGGTTTCAGCAAGCCGTGCTCGGGTACAGCCTACAGGGCAATCGGGCTCGCTATGTCGGCGGCATCCCCAGGCTGCGGTTGCCAGCGTCGGCGCCGAGCCGCTCGGCACTGAAGCTGGAGGAGGCCTGGAAAGTGTTCTTGCCGGACGAGCAGGCGCTGGACTATCTCGGAGGCGGCAAGAAGGCGGTCGATCTGGGCGCGGCACCTGGCGGCTGGACCTGGCAACTGGTTCGTCAGGGTATGCTGGTGACCGCCATCGATAACGGGCCGATGCAAAGCGAGCTGATGGCATCCGGTCACGTCGAGCATATTCGCGCCGACGGTTACAGCTGGCGACCCAGGCGCGGGGTCGATTGGATGGTGTGCGATATTGTCGATCAGCCACGCAAGACCGCCAGGCTTGCCGTCGACTGGCTTGCGAACGGGTTGTGCCGTTACACCATCTTTAATCTGAAGCTGCCGATGAAAAAGCGCTACGAAGAGTGGCTGTTGTGCCGGGATATGCTGGAGCGGGGGCTCACTGAAGCCGGCGTTGAGTACCGGCTTCAGGCGCGCCATTTGTATCATGATCGTGAGGAGATCACCTGTTTTCTGGAGCGGACGGGGTACAACCGGTGATGGCTCAGAACCCGCTTTGCTGAAGTACGAGAACGGTTTCTTCTTTGTCCATCATGGGCACCAGTTCTGACATCAGCTCCCGACGTTCTTCGGAGTGGAACCAGCGATCCCAGTCCGCCTCCGAGCGCCAGTTCGCCAGAGTGATGCGATGATTGGGGTCGTGGCTGTCGACCAGGGTTTCGCCGGAGACGAACCCTGGCGCCGCGACGGCATGTTGCAGAACCTTGCGGGCCCGTTGTTCGTAGGCTTCTTCCAGAGTCTCGGCGATGTGGCGCTCGATCAATACCCGGATCATGGTTATCCTCCCAGAGTTTTAGCTGTTATAAACAACAATTTAGCACGAATTCCTGAAAAATCAGGGTAATCAGAAGGAGCACGGTCTTGACGGCTGCCGAATACGATGCCGAGTTGGATGCCCGGGGCTTGTACTGCCCCGAGCCGGTCATGCTGCTGCATAGCCGGATCAACGATGTTAAACCGGGCGGGGTGTTGCGGGTACTGGCGACGGACCCGTCAACGACGCGGGACATTCCCCGGTTCTGCCAGTTCCTGGGCCACGAACTGGTGTCGGAGACTGAGCAGGATGGCGAGTTTACCTATCTGATTCGCCGGGGTGGGTAACTGACTCAGGCCTGGCCCGGTATCTGGCTCAGGTGATTCAGAAAGGTCGGTTTGTCCATCTCGCCCAGCACCCGGTACTGTTCCAGCTCACTGCCATTGCTGCGGAAAAACAGAATGGCAGGCGGGCCAAACAGGCCGAGTTCGTTCAACAGCGCCTGCTGCGCCGGCGTGTTGTCGGTCATGTCGATTTGCAGCAGCCGGTAGCCGGCCAGTGCCTGGGCCACGTCCGGGTCGCTGAACACATTGCGTTCCATGACTTTGCAGGAAATGCACCAGTCGGCGTAGAAGTCGAGCATGACCGGCTGATTGCGGGCGCGGGCGTCGTCCAGGCGCCGCCGGAGCTCGGCAGGATCATCGATGCGCTCGAACCCGCCATGGGCCTGAACCAATTGCGGGGTGGCTGAGGCGGCGGACACGGTGAATGGCGCGAGCGGCCGCAGTGGATCATTGGCACCGCTGATCGCGCCGGCCAGCAGCGCCAGTCCGTAGGCAAACATCACCAGACCCAAGCCCTTGCGGGTGCGTTGCCAGCCGGCCTTGGCCGCATCGAAGGCGCCAAGCTGAACCCCGGTGATGGCCGCCAGCAGCCCCCAGAGCATCAGGCCGGCCCAGACTGGAACGAGCCGTTCGATCAGCCAGATCGCCACCGCGAGTAACATCACGCCGTAGAAGTGTTTGACGGTACTCATCCATTGTCCGGTGGAGGGCAGCAGCTTGCGGCCGCCGACGGCAACCAGAATCAGTGGCACCCCCATCCCCAGCCCCAGTGCGAACAGCGCAATGCCGCCAATGACGGCGTCCTGGGTGGTGGAGATGTACAGCAGGCTGCCGGCGAGCGGGGCCGACACGCAGGGGGAGACAATCAGCGCCGACAATGCACCAATGCCGAAAATGCTGGCAAGTCGGGAGCCGGTCAGGCGGTGGCTGGCGTTGTTGAGCGGGTCCCGGATGGCGCGGGGCAGCTGGATCTCGAACAGGTCGAACATCGACAGCGCAAAGACCACGAACA
>JBPEXU010000116.1:0-4588 GCA_052031225.1 Marinobacter sp.
CTCGCGGTTCATGCCGTAGGACAGCATCAGGCCGCCTTCCACCAGCTCCGGATGATCGCCATGGCCCTGGATGCCGCCGCGGGCGTTTGCCACGGCCATCAGAGTCAGGGCATCGAATGCCTCGCCCTGATGATAGTGGTAAAGCACCCGACCGTACTGCAGATCGGCAGCGCGAGTCGGCGCGTCTTCCGCCGCGACCGGCACGGCAACCGGACTGGCCAGGCACAGGGCCAGCAGCCACTTGGCCCTAAGGCCCCGACCTTGGCTGTTTCTGGACAACACGATCCGCCCTACTCCCACTCGACGATCGATACGGCGGGCTGGTAATCCGAGGACCGGTCTTCAATCCGGATCTCCAGGGTTGCGGTATCGGTCCCCTTCTCGAACACCAGGTTCGCCGCCTGCTTGTAGGCCCGGTTGTCCGGACCCATGCCTTCGACAAACGCGGTCACTTCGTGGCTGCCGGTTTTCAGGTTGCCGACATACAAGCGCTGCATCCCGCCCCGCTGCAACGCCTGGACCTGACGCTCGGTGTACAGGTGCGCGGCCACCACCTCGCCGTCCACTTTCAGTTTCACCGCGTCCAGGTCCAGAAACTGGCCGGAATCGACGCTCAGAAACACCGCAAACTGGGTGCTGGCCGGAAACAGCAAATCCTCTTCCAGGATGAACAGATCCCGGTTCAGCCGGATGACCTGTTTTTTCAGGTCTTCGACCTGCTCGGCGATGGCGACGCTGGCGTCCGGCCCGGAGTCTGCCGGACGCTCCTCGGCACTGACCGTCGACAGGCCCGCCAGGACCAGCAACAGAAGGATGGCAAACGCTTTGATCTTGGGCATGGCGATATCCTGCACCTCAGTATTCGAGTATCAGAGAGGCCCGGGTGACCCAGGCATCGAAGGAGTACAAGGGTTCCTGGCCGGGCAGAAAGTTGCCCGGCGCGGTGACATCCCGGAAGTCGTCGTAGTCGAACGTGAGCCAGTCAACCAGCAGGCTGAACTGCAGCCGCTTGATGCCCGGCAACGAGGTCTGTTTCCACTCATAGACCGCGCCGGTGGCGAGCGTGGTGCCGGACAGCGTACTCAGCTCTTTATCCCGGGCCAGATAGGTCTGGGAGTTCTCGAACGGGAACAGGTCGCTGTAAAAATCGGCGGCTTCCTGGGTGTAGTAGCGGACCGAACCCTCCAGCGTCCAGTGGGCACCCAGGCCGTGCACATAGGCCAGTTCCGTGGTGTGCGCCTCAATCCCCCAGCTGTCGGTGAAATAACGGTATTCGCCCCGGATCGAGGCTCGATACGGCAGGTAGTACAGTGCCCGGACCGCAACCGCAGTGCTGGTACGGGTGTCCGGGTAGCGTTCGGGCTGATACAGGAACTTGGTCGAATCGTTCGGGTCCAGGTAGCGGTTCTGGCGGTACGGGTTCTCAAGGAAACCCTCGTCGGTGATGACTTCCAGATTGATCCCCAACAGGCTGTTCCGGGTCAATACCTGTGTCAGCCCGAGCTGGTAGTTGCGTCGATCGGCGTCCTCCGAGAAGGATTCCCGACCAATCTGGCCGACTTCATCCCAGCCCATGGCGTAGCCCAGGGTCATCGTGGACATGCCGCCAAAAAACTCCTGGCTCACGGAAAAGTACGCCGTGTTGGCTTCGAAATCGTTTTCCGAGCTGTTGGTGTAGCCCAGGCTCAGCACCGCGTCTTCGTGCAGGTAGTCCACGCCCAGGGTGTACTCGGTGCGTTCCTCCTTGTAGGGGCTGGCCGTGGCCAGCACGTCCACCGAGGCGGCGGAGACCGAATCGACGTAGTACTGGCCGGACACCGACACCTGGGGGCCGACGCTCTTGCGCACCAGAACCGAAGGGCCATCGATGACCATGCCACCGCCGTCGTAGCGGTGATACAGCACATCCACGTTGTCCACCGGCAAGGTCGCCGCACGGGCGGCGCCGCCCCAGGCCAGTGCCAGCATCAGCGGCACCAGCCGCCAAAACCGAGCAACCAGACGATCAGTTACAGCCACAGCCACCTCCGGTGCCCCCTTCAGCGCCCCGGGCCGATTCCCGGGCCTGATAAACGTGGTGCATGTAGGCGTCGGCCTTGCCATGACGGCTCAGGCTCATCACCGGGTCCGCCAGCTTGTCACGCTCGTAGGGTTTCACCCACGGCTTGATGGAACTGCACCCGGTGGTGGTTGCGGCCGTCACCATCAGCAACCCCATCAGCGCCAGTGTCATTCGGCTCATCACGCTTTTCTCCCGAGATGCCATCACTCCCGGACCAGCTCCCGTATCTGCTGCTCGTAGTCATCTTCATAGCCCGGCTGATAGCCGTAGTGCACGTAGCGGGCGTTGCCGTCGCGATCGATCATCACGGTGGTGGGCATGGCCTGAACCTCGTACAGTTCGCTGACCGAGCTTTCCGGGTCGTAGAGGATCGGGTAGTTCACCGGAACCGCGTCGAGAAAACGGTGGGCTTCATCGCGGTTTTCGTCGACGTTGACCGCCAGGATGGTAAAGCCCAGATCCTTGTACTGTCCGTACAGTTCATCCATCAGCGGCATTTCCTGGCGGCAGGGGCCGCACCAGGAGGCCCAGAAATTGAGCATCACCACCTCGCCCCGGAGATCCTGCAGGCGAATGTTTTCACCACTCCGGCTCTCCAGGGTGAAATCCGGTGCCGGGACGTTGATGGCCTCGGCGTTGGCACTGCCGGCACCGAGTACTGCGACACTCAAAACCAGCGATTTGAACATGGCTTTCATGGCATGGACTCCTGTCGTATCAGAAGAACACCGACAGGCCGGCACTGACCTGGGTGTTGACTGAGGTTTTTTCCGAACCGAGCACGTCGATCCGGTAGAAGTGATCACGCACCTCCAGGTGCACCGCCAGACCGTCGGTCAGCAGAATCTGATAACCGGCGCCGGCGTTCAGAGTGAACCGGGTGTCGCCGGCGAAGTCGGTGGCCCCGGCCCCGGCAATCAGGTAGAAATTGGTGTTGAAGGCGTAGTTTTCGCTGAGAAAAGCTTCTCCGGGCAAGACGTTGTAGCCCAGGTTGATGTTGTAAAAGGTATATTCCCGCTCGCTGTCGGTGAGCAGCTCCACGTCGCCGGCAAGCTTCTCAAAACTGGTTTCACCGCCTTCGGCAAAACCAATGCCGGCCTCAAAAAAGAACGACTCGCTCAGGTGATAGGTCAGCTTGCCACCGAACACCAGCGAAGACTCAAAGTCCTCAATGTTGATGACGCCGACATAACCGCCCAGCTCAAAGTTTTCGGTATCGATGAGCGCTTCGGTCACCGGCACCGGCGTCACGTCCGGCTCAATCAGCGGCCGGTCGTTCTCAGCCGCGCCGGCAAGTGGCGCGGTGCCCAGGCAGGCCATAGCCAGAGCCAGGGGGGTCAGAAAAAGATGCTTAGTCCGATTTTCCATTCCAATGCTTCTTCGTTGGTTTCACGCTCGGTGAAGATCTTGTAGTCCTTCACTTCCGCGCGAATGAAATAGCGGTCGGTGATGTAGGCCCGCACCCCGATCCCGGCGTGGCCTACGCTGTTGTCCCGGTCTTCCGGCTGCGCCAGGGTCGCTTTCGGATCGATCCAGATATGCCCGACACCGAGGGTAAAAAAGGGCGACACCCGCCAGTGCGGAAACGGCTGATGCACGATGTTGGCGTTCAGCATCAGGATCTCTGACGCGCTGCCGATGATCTGCGAGCCCCAAAGCTCGGCCGACAGGTTACGCGTCATCCAGTAGCCGCCGTAGCCCGAGGTGACCGCGGCGCCGTCAAACTCCCCCATCATCAGCCCGGCTTCAAAGCGCCGGGCCCGAAACGCTCCGAAATCCGGCACGCTCAGGGACACCTGCTGGCCGGTGGCGTCGTGGGTCTGCGCTATGTCGGCAACGGCGACCCAGCCTTCCCGGCCGCGCTCGTCCCGGACCTTGATCCACTGGGTCTTTTTCTGAATCAGGGTCAACCACTCGCCGGCCTCACTGGCGTGAAACACCGGGTAGCCGATGGCCGGCCCGGTGCGCCATTCGATATAGGGTTGCACCACCTGAACCCGGGCCTCCGGTTCATCATCGCCCCAAAGCCAGCCCGCGCTGACGGCTGTGGGCAACCACAATAGTGACAACAGAATGGCGAAACGCATGGCGTGGATCGGGTCCTTTTCTCAGTCTTCCGGCGCTACAAACGGGTCATTGTAGTACTGAGCACCAAGGTCGAGCCATTCCGCAATCAGTTTCAGTTCGGCGGGAGTCAGGAAGCCCTCGTGGCTGCCGCCCGGCAGGAACTTGGCCATGAAGGTACCGGCCCGGGAACCGGCGACGGACATGCTGGGCTGAACCGGGATGGTTTCGAATATGGGCTGCTCGTTGCCATCCGCATCCAGAATCGGGTCGCCGTTTTCGTCCCGCAGTACCTCGCCGGTATCCCGCAACGCATCCACCAACGCACCGTCCCGCAGTTCCTGCTGGTTGTCCGGGAACAGCAGCTCCCGGTAAGCCTTGAAGTGCATGGGTTCGTCCGGCGACGGGCCATCACTCAAATCCAGCTGGCCGGCCGGAACCTGCGCCATACCGGCGTCGTCG
>JBPEXU010000117.1:0-7124 GCA_052031225.1 Marinobacter sp.
AAAAGTCAACCAATAAGCCCAAAAAATATTCAGCTTTTTCGCTGTCAAGCCCCTTCAATCGCGGGGTTCCCGACGGTATCATTACCGCCCTTCGGAGCCTGGAGCGATCACTATTTGACCAATCGCCCGGGCCCGACCTTGCATCATCCGCTGTGACACGGACTCAGACCATGCTGCCAACGGCAAAAATCGGGCCGTACACTTTGCCCAATCCGCTGATCGTTGCCCCCATGGCCGGTGTAACCGACCGCCCCTTCCGGCAGCTGTGCCGGCGCCTGGGAGCCGGTCTTGCGGTGTCGGAAATGGTCATAGCGGACCGCAAGCTCTGGCATACCCGCAAGTCCCAGACCCGGCTGAATCACCAGGGCGAACCGGAGCCCCGGTCGGTGCAGATTGCCGGCGGAGATCCGGACATGCTCGCGGATGCGGCCCGTCAGAACGCCGAATTTGGCGCCCAGATTATCGACATCAACATGGGCTGTCCGGCCAAGAAGGTGTGCAACAAGGCCGCCGGCTCGGCCCTGATGAAGGACGAGCCTCTGGTGCGGGCCATTCTGGAAGCCGTGGTCAAGGCGGTGGACATTCCGGTGACGCTGAAAATGCGAACCGGCTGGGACCACGACCATCGCAATGCGCCAGTGATCGCGCGCATGGCCGAGGACGCCGGCATCCAGGCGCTGGCCATCCACGGCCGCACCCGTGCCGACAAGTACCACGGTGATGCCGAGTACGACACCATTGCCGAGGTCAAATCTCAGGTCCGCATCCCGGTGTTTGCCAACGGCGACATCACCACGCCCGAAAAGGCGAAGCAGGTACTGGCCCACACCGGCGCCGATGGCCTGCTGATTGGCCGCGGCGCGCAGGGCCGGCCCTGGATTTTTCGGGAAATTCTCCATTACCTGGAGACGGGCCGTCACCTTCCGGAGCCGTCGCTGGACGAGGTGGAACAGATTCTGATCGGTCACCTGACCGAGCTGCACCGCTTCTACGGCGAGACCATGGGCGTGCGCATTGCCAGAAAGCATGTGGGCTGGTATCTGCAGTCTCACGATGAGAGCAAACAGTTCCGTAAACGCTTCAACGGGATCGAAGACCCGCGGGAGCAGAAAGACAGCATTGAACAGTATTTTGCAGGCTTACGAAATGGAGAGGTATTCGCAGCATGAGCGCTGAGACTTTGGCAAACGACAACCTGAGCATCCCGGCTAACGACGATCTGAACCAGTTGCAGACGGTGAACAGCAGCGGCAACACCGTCACCTTGCGTGACAGCGTGGAAGTGGCGCTGAAGAACTACTTCGCGCAGCTGGACGGCGCACCGGTGACCGACGTTTACCAGCTGGTGCTGTCGGAGGTGGAAGCGCCCCTGCTGGAGCAGGTGATGAAGTACACCCGCAACAATCAGACCAAGGCGTCCACCATGCTGGGGCTGAATCGCGGCACGCTGCGCAAGAAGCTCAAGCAGTACGGTCTGCTATAATTTGACCAAACCCCAAGGGCCTCCCGGATACCCGTTCGCGAGGCCCTTATTCGTTACGAGGAGAGGCCTTGGCATCCCGCACTCTCCTCTGGCTTACCTGACCAGCGAAGAAAGTGACCATGGCAAACCAGGCTAACTCCCCCGTTCGTCGCGCCCTCATCAGCGTGAGTGACAAAACCGGCATTGTTGATTTCGCCCGAGCCCTGACCGACCGGGGCGTCGAACTGCTCTCCACCGGCGGCACCTTTCGGCTGCTGCGGGACAACCAGATTCCGGTCACCGAGGTGTCGGACTACACCGGCTTTCCGGAGATGATGGATGGCCGGGTCAAAACCCTGCACCCCAAAATCCACGGCGGCATTCTTGGCCGTCGCGGCACCGATGACGGCGTCATGGCCGAGCATGGTATCGACGCCATCGACATGGTGGTGGTGAACCTGTACCCGTTCGAGCAAACTGTCGCCAACCCCGACTGCGACCTGGCCACCGCCATTGAAAACATCGACATCGGTGGCCCGACCATGGTGCGCGCCGCCGCCAAGAACCACAACGACGTGGCCATCGTGGTCAACGCCTCCGACTACGACCGGGTGGTAAAAGAGCTGGACGACAACGGTGGCGAGCTGAGCTACCGCACTCGCTTTGACCTGGCGGTAAAAGCGTTCGAACACACCGCCGGATACGACGGCGCCATCGCCAACTACCTCGGTGGCCGCACCCCGGACAACGACAACCCGGACTTCCCGCGCACCTTCAACGCCCAGTTTGTCAAAGTCCAGGACATGCGTTACGGCGAGAATCCGCACCAGCGCGCCGCCTTTTACGCCGAACGCGAGCCGAAAGAAGCGTGCGTCGCCACCGCCAAGCAACTGCAGGGCAAGGAGCTGTCGTTCAACAACGTCGCCGACACCGACGCCGCGCTGGAATGCGTCAAGCCGTTTGCCGACCCGGCCTGCGTGATCGTCAAGCACGCCAACCCCTGCGGCGTGGCCATCGGTGCCGACATTCGCCAGGCCTACGACCTGGCGTTCGCCACCGACCCCACCTCCGCCTTTGGCGGCATCATTGCCTTTAACCGGGAACTGGACGCCGACACCGCGAAAGCCATCATCGACCGCCAGTTTGTGGAAGTCATCATTGCGCCGACGGTCGCGCCCGAAGCCGTGGACATTGTGGCGACCAAGAAAAACGTGCGCCTGCTGGCCTGTGGCGAATTCAACAGCGAACGCGCCCCGGCCCTGGATTACAAGCGGGTGACCGGTGGCCTGCTGGTGCAGGACCGGGATCTGGGCATGGTGGCGATGGACGACGTCAAGGTGGTCACTGAGCGTCAGCCCACCGAGGCGGAGCTGAACGACCTGCTGTTCGCCTGGGAAGTGGCCAAGTACGTCAAATCCAACGCCATCGTCTACGCCAAGGCCGGCCGCACCATCGGTATTGGCGCCGGTCAGATGAGCCGGGTTTACAGCGCCAAGATCGCCGGCATCAAAGCGGCGGACGAGAACCTGGAGGTGAAAGGCTCGGTGATGGCCTCCGACGCCTTCTTCCCGTTCCGGGACGGTATCGACGCCGCCGCCGAAGCGGGCATCACGGCGGTGATCCAGCCGGGCGGTTCGATGCGCGATCAGGAAGTGATCGACGCCGCCAACGAACACGGCATTGCCATGGTCTTTACCGGCATGCGCCACTTCCGTCACTGAGGAGAACACTGAATGAACATTCTGGTTATCGGCAGCGGCGGTCGTGAGCACGCGCTGGCCTGGAAAGCCGCCCAGTCCGCCAACGTCGACACCGTATTCGTCGCCCCGGGCAATGCCGGCACGGCCCGGGAACCCGGCCTGGAGAACGTCGCCATCGACGTGATGGATCTCGACGGCCTGGCCAACTTCGCCGCCGACAACAACGTCGGCCTGACCATTGTCGGCCCGGAAGCGCCGCTGGTGGCGGGCGTGGTGGACACCTTTGAGAAGCGCGGCCTGCGCATCTTCGGCCCCAGCGCCGGCGCGGCCCAACTGGAAGGCTCCAAGGCGTTCACCAAGGACTTCCTGGCCCGGCACCAGATCCCGACCGCCGATTACGCCAACTTCACCGACGTTGACCAGGCCCTGGCTTACGTCCGCGAGAAAGGTGCACCGATCGTGGTCAAGGCGGACGGTCTCGCTGCCGGCAAAGGCGTTATCGTCGCCATGACGCTGGCCGAAGCCGAAGCGGCGATTCGCGACATGCTGGCCGGCAATGCCTTCGGAGACGCGGGCAGCCGCGTCGTGATTGAGGAATTCCTGGAAGGCGAGGAAGCGTCGTTTATTGTGATGGTGGACGGCGAGCATGTGCTGCCCATGGCCACCTCTCAGGATCACAAGCGCGTCGGCGACGGCGATACCGGCCCCAACACCGGTGGCATGGGTGCCTACTCGCCGGCCCCGGTGGTGACCCCGGATGTGCACCAGCGCATCATGGACGAGGTCATCTACCCAACGGTGAAAGGCATGGCGGCCGAGGGGCATCCCTACAAAGGCTTCCTGTACGCCGGCCTGATGATCGACCCCAGCGGCGCGCCCAAAGTCATTGAGTTCAACTGCCGGTTCGGCGATCCGGAAACCCAGCCCATCATGCTGCGGATGAAATCGGATCTGGTGGCCCTGTGCCAAGCCGCCGTCGATGGCGAGCTGGATCAGTGCCGTTCCGACTGGGACGAGCGCGCCGCGGTCGGGGTGGTACTGGCCGCCGGTGGCTATCCGGGCAGCTACAACAAGGGCGATGCCATTTCCGGCCTGCCCGAAACCGAAGTGGAAGGCGAGAAAGTGTTCCACGCCGGCACCCGACTCGAGGGCGATCAGGTCGTGACCAGCGGTGGCCGGGTGCTGTGCGCTACGGCGCTCGGCAACACCGTCACCGACGCCCAGAAGCGAGCCTACGAGCTGGCTGGCCGCATCCGGTGGCAAGGCCTGTTCTACCGCAAGGACATCGCCTATCGCGCCATCGCCCGCGAACAGCACTGAACTGACGCCGTTGGTGCGGGAGCCCGGTCATTGACCGGGCTTTTTTACCGGCTAAGGTAAGGCCACGTTACCAAGGATTGTTTCGGACAGGACCCTGACCATGCGCCAACTTGCCCTCCCCTCACTGTTGCTGTTTGCCGCCGTTCTGCTGCTCAACGGCTGTTCCCGCCACAGCCTCTACGAAACCGCCATCCACCTGGAGCGGAGCTCGGCCGGCCTCGAGGCCGACAGCGTCACGGTCGGTGACCTGAACATCGCTTACCTGCGCAACGAACAGCCCAACGACGGCGACACCGTGGTGATGATCCATGGCTTTGGCGCCAATAAGGACAACTGGACCCGACTCGCCAACGAGCTCACCGACGAGTTCAATGTGTACGCGATTGACCTGCCCGGGCACGGTGACAGCAGCAAGCCTCTGGATCTCGGCTATAGCCTCGAGCAGCAGACCGAACACGTCGCCCGCATTCTGGACGCGCTGGCCATCGACCGCGCCCATGTCATGGGCAACTCCATGGGCGGCGCGATTACCGCCCTCCTGGCGGCCCGCCACCCGGAGCGGGTCAAAACCGCTGTGCTGTTCGATCCCGCCGGCATCTTCGAGTACCCCAGCGAACTGGTCGACCTGGTGCTGCAGGGCGACAACCCGCTGATTCCTTCGGCGCCGGGCGACCTCGAACGACTGATGGACTTCGCCCTGGAGAAGAAGCCGTTTGTGCCCTGGCCCATTCTGGATGTGATGGAAGAGAAAGCCATCGCCAATCGCCCCGTCAACGAAGTCATTTTCGCGGCCATCCGCGACAGTGGCTTCGAGCCGGACTTCCGGCGCGAAATTACCCGCATCCAGGCGCCGACTCTGATCGTCTGGGGCCGTGAGGACCGGGTCATCGATGTCCGCAACGGTGAGCTGTTCGCGCAGGCGATTCCCAATGCCCGGCTGGTGGTGCTGGATGGCATCGGCCACGCACCGATGATTGAGGCACCGGAGCGCTCCGGTGACCTGTTCCGGGAGCTGGTCCGAACCGGGCAGGCGCTGAGCCAGCACAGCCACTAAGCCGATTTTCCCAGTCCGGCGACTACATTGATGGCCGAAAACGCGGTAGCCTTGCGTTTTCGGCGTTTCTGTCTGTGTAGAGCCATTCATGCCTGAAGCCATCTGGATCACCTTTGCCTTTATTCTCGGACTGGCCGTCAAGTCGGTCGGCCTGCCACCGCTGGTCGGCTATCTGACGGCCGGCTTCCTGCTCAGCGGCCTGGCTGCCACCACCGAGCTGACCATCGAAAGCACCGATGTGCTCGAACACATCGCTCATCTGGGCGTTCTGTTGCTGCTGTTCACCGTTGGCCTGAAGCTCAAGCTGCGCTCGGTGGTGTCGCCGGAGGTCATCGGCGGCAGCCTGCTGCACTTTGCCATCACCTGCCTGGTGTTCACCCCCGGCCTGTACTGGTCGCTGTCCCTGCCCTGGGACACGGCACTGATGCTGGCGGTGGCGCTGTCGTTCTCAAGCACGGTACTGGCCGCCAAGGTGCTGGAATCCAAGCGCGAACTGCGGGCGTTCCACGGCCGGGTCGCCATCGGCATCCTGATCATGCAGGATCTGGTGGCACTTGGCGTGATGAGCCTGGCGGCCGGCCAGTCACCGTCGGAATGGGCGCTGATCGTGTTTGGGCTGCCACTGCTTCGGCCGCTGTTGTTCAAGCTGCTGGATGCCAGCGGCCACGACGAACTGCTGGTGCTGCTGGGGCTGCTGCTGGCATTGGTACTGGGCGGCCTGGGCTTCGACGCCGTCGGCCTCAGCTCGGAACTGGGCGCGCTGATTTTCGGCGCCATGCTGGCCAATCACCCCCGCTCGCAGGAGTTGGCGAAATCCCTGTGGAGCGTGAAGGAAGTGTTCCTTGTGGGCTTTTTCCTGCAGATCGGCATCGGCGGCCTGCCCGATTCCGAAGCGCTGGTGTTCGCGGTGCTGGCGGCTCTGCTGCTGCCGCTGAAAGGTATCCTGTTCTTCTTCCTGCTGCTGGCGTTCCGGCTCCGGGCCCGCAGCAGCTTCCTGGCGTCGCTGTCACTGGCGAACTACAGCGAATTTGGCCTGATCGTCGCCAGCGTCGCCCTGCCGGAGTGGCTGGCGGCGTTGGCCATCACCGTGTCGCTGTCGTTCATCATCTCGGCGCCGCTGAACCGCTTTGCCCACACCCTCTACGAGCGGGTGTGCCATCGTCTGGTCGGCTTTGAAAGCCGGACTCGCCACCCCGACGAACAACCGATTTCACTCGGCGATACCCGGGTTCTGGTGATGGGCATGGGGCGCACCGGAACCGCCGCCTACGACTGGCTCCGGCAATCCGAATCCCAGGTGATGGGGCTGGACTCCGATCCGGCGAAAACCCGAAAGCATCAGCGCGAAGGCCGGAACGTGGTGTTCGCCGACGCCGAAGACACCACCTTCTGGGAGGGCTTACACATGCCGGCGCTGGAGGCGGTGGTGCTGGCCATGAGCGATATCGAGGGCAAGCTGATCGCCACCCGGATGCTGCGCAAGCTCGGCTTCACCGGCTACATCGTCGCCCACACCATGTTTGCCGACGAGGCCGAGCGCATCCGTGAAGCCGGGGCCGACGACGCCTACCTGACCATGAACGAAACC
>JBPEXU010000118.1:0-15800 GCA_052031225.1 Marinobacter sp.
GGTGGGGTTGTCGGCGGCGCACTCAGAACGAGCGCGCGACGATTTCCTTCATGATCTCGTTGGTGCCGGCATAGATGCGCTGCACCCGGGAATCGGCCCAGGCCCGGGCGATCGGGTATTCCCACATGTAACCATAACCGCCGTGCAGCTGGACGCATTCGTCCATCACTTTGCACTGAAGATCGGTGGTCCACTGTTTCAGCATGGCGGCGGTCGGAACATCCAGTTTCTTGTCCAGATGCAGCTCCAGGCACCGGTCGCAAAACACCCGGGCCGCGGTGATTTCGGCTTTCATTTCCGCCATCTTGAACCGGGTATTCTGGAACGCAATCACCGGCTTGCCAAAGGCCTTGCGCTCTTTCACGTAATCGAGCGTCCACTGCCAGGCGGCTTCGGCGGCCGCAACCGCCGCCAGCGCCACCTGGAGGCGTTCCGCCGGCAATTCCTGCATCAGCTGGACAAAGCCCTGCCCTTCCATCGAACCCAGCAGGTTTTCGGCCGGCACTTTCACGTCCTGGAAGAACAGTTCGGAGGTATCCTGCGCCTTCATCCCGACCTTGTTCAGGTTCTGTCCCTTCTCAAAGCCCTCCCAGGCCGTCTCCACCAGCAACAGGCTGGTGCCCTTGGCGCCCTCCTTGGGATCGGTTTTGGCGACCACGATCACCAGATCCGCCAGCTGGCCATTGGTAATAAAGGTCTTGGAGCCATTCAGAAGGTAGTAGTCGCCGTCGCGGATCGCAGTGGTTTTTACTCCCTGAAGATCGGAGCCGGCGCCGGGTTCGGTCATGGCGATTGCGCCAATCATTTCGCCGGAAACCAGCTTGGGCAGGTATTTCTGTTTTTGTTCTTCGGAGCCGTAGTTGAGGATGTAGGGTGCCACGATGTCGGAATGCAGCCCCCAGCCGATGCCGGACAACCCGGCCCGGGATACTTCTTCAATAATCACCGCGCTGTAGCGAAAATCCGCCCCCACGCCTCCGTATTCCTCCGGCATGGTGGGGCACAGGAAGCCCAGCTCACCGGCTTTGCGCCAGAGTTCGCGGCTGACCTGGCCGTCTTTTTCCCATTGCTCATGGTAAGGCGCCGCTTCCTGTTCGAGAAACTTGCGCACGGAATCCCGGAAGCCTTCCAGGTCAGCGTCAAAGAGAGTGCGTGGAATCATGGTGGACCTCGGTGAACGATGTTGTGATTGTCGTCCACTCAGTCTCGGCTGCCTCCCGCCTGCGCTCAATGATGAAAACCATCAATCCGGCTGGCCAAAACCAACGGCGAGGCTCGGGATCAGTCCGCGGGGTTGTCGGTGCCGTGCGCCTCGCCCCAACGGGGCATCAGGTCCTGAGGCAGATCCAGGTGGTCGAGAATTCGGGCCACCACAAAGTCGATCAGATCTTCGATCCGCTCCGGCTTGTGGTAGAACCCGGGGCTGGCAGGCAGGATAACGGCGCCCATTCGGGTCAGCCGCAGCATGTTGTCCAGATGCACTTCCGACAGCGGCGCCTCACGGGGCACGAGGATGATCGGACGGCGCTCCTTGAGCGCGACATCGCCGGCCCGCTCGATCAGGTTGTTGCTGGCGCCGGTGGCCAGCGCCGAGAGAGTCCCGGTGCTGCACGGGCAAATCACCAGAGGCGCTTTCTCGCCGGACCCGGAGGCCGGCGGCGCGAACCAGTCCTCGCGGCCGAACACCACCACCTGTCCGGGTCTGGCGCCTGCGTAGGCCGCCAGGCGTTCCTGCATCGCCGGCGGCGACCCGGGCAGTTTCAAATCGGTTTCCGTTGCCATCACCACCTGTGCCGCCCGACTGATCATCACCTGAACTTTGCAGTTGGCGGCGACCAGACACTGCAACAAACGCAGCCCGTACTGGGCTCCGGAAGCCCCGGTCAGCGCCAGGTTGATTGTTCGGGAGAAGGGGGACGCGTTGGTCATCTGGCACAGATCCGTTGAGTGTAAGAATTACGACCGGCGATGGCGGCGTTCCAGCGCGGCCACCAGCTTGCCATGGATGCCGGCAAAGCCGCCGTTGCTCATAATGACAATGTGGCAAGGGTTCGGCAGGTCGTCCAATACCGCCTGGAGCAGCGCCTCCACCGAGGTTGCCAGCCGGTGTCGCGCATCTGCCGGGTGCTCGGCCTGCCAAGCCTCCACCAGAGCTTGCAGCCAGTCCATGTCACTGAGGTTGGCCCACAGCACCCGGTCGGCCAGCGCCGCGCTGGCGAGCAGAGTCTGCTTGTGCACGCCCTGTTTCATGGTGTTGGAACGCGGCTCGATCAAGGCAATGATCGGCTCATCACCCACCCGGTTCCGGAGCCCCTCAAGGGTGGTGCGTATGGCGGTCGGGTGGTGGGCAAAATCGTCGTAGACCCGGACGCCGTCGACCTCCGCCAGCAATTCCATACGCCGCTTGACCCCGGAAAACCGGCTCAGCGCGGCCACGGCGTGATCGGGCGTCACGCCCACATGGCGGGCCGCCGCAATCGCCGCCAGGGCGTTGCGGACGTTGTGCACACCGGTCATGTCCCAGTTCACGGTGGCAACGGGCTGCTCGTGGTGAATCACCATGAACCGGCTGCCGTCCTCAGACAGCAGCTCCGCTCGCCAATCCGTGGTTCGGGGCACTTCGCTGCCGACCGACGTGTCCTGAACCGACGACCAACAGCCCAGCGCCAGAGCATTGTCCAGATGCGGGTCGAGGGCCGGGCGAACGATCAGGCCCTGGGACGGCACCGTGCGGACGAGGTGGTGGAACTGACGTTCGATCGCCGCCACGCTGTCGAATATGTCAGCGTGATCGTATTCCAGGTTGTTGAGAATCAGGGTGTGAGGCCGGTAATGGACGAACTTGGAGCGTTTGTCGAAAAACGCGCTGTCGTATTCGTCCGCTTCGATCACGAAGAAGTCGCTGCTGCCCAGCCGCGCCGAGACCGGGAAATCCAGCGGTACCCCGCCCACCAGATAGCCGGGGTCGAAGCCCGCCTGATCCAGTATCCAGAGCAGCATCGAGGTGGTGGTGGTTTTGCCATGGGTACCGGCGACGGCCATGACCCAACGGTGGCGCAGCACCTCCCGGGCCAGCCATTCCGGCCCGGACATGTAGTCGATGTTGCGGTTGAGGACCGCCTCGACTTCCGGATTGCCCCGGGACATGGCGTTGCCGATCAGCACCAGATCCGGTCGCGGTTCCAGATGCGCGGGATCGTAGCCTTCCATCAACTGGATGCCCTGCGCCTCCAGCTGGGTACTCATCGGCGGGTAGACTCCCTGATCGGAACCGGTCACCGTGTGGCCCAGTTCCCGCGCCAGGACCGCGAGACTGCCCATGAAGGTGCCACAGATTCCCAGGATGTGTATGTGCATTCGGCGTCCAACCTCTCCAGTGAAACCTGCCAAGCCTCCCCCATCGCTGGCAAACCGTCAAGGCCATGGCTATCCGCAATGCTGCTCATGAAAAACCGGGGCGATTGGCGTATCATCTGCGCGAACGTCGAACCAGCAGGAGGCTCCAGCCCGAGATGGCTATCAAAAACGCTTTTTACGCCCAGTCCGGCGGTGTCACCGCCGTCATCAATGCCAGCGCCTGCGGCGTGATTGAGACCGCCCGCAAACACCCGGACAAAATCGGCAAGGTCTTTGCCGGCCGCAACGGTATCATCGGGGCCCTGAAAGAAGAACTGATCGACACCAGTCTGGAGAGCGACGATGCCATCCGTGCCCTGCTGCACACACCCGGTGGCGCCTTCGGTTCCTGCCGTCACAAGCTCAAGAACATTTCCGAGAATCCACGGGAATACGAGCGCCTGATCGAAGTCTTCCGTGCCCACGACATCGGCTACTTCTTCTACAACGGCGGCGGCGACTCCCAGGACACCGCGTTCAAGGTGTCACAGCTGGCGGACAAGATGGGCTATCCGATCACCTGCATCGGTGTGCCCAAGACCGTCGACAACGACCTGCCGTTCACCGACTGTTGCCCGGGCTTCGGCTCAGTGGCGAAGTACATCGCGACCTCAACCCGAGAGGCGAGCCTGGACATCGCGTCCATGTGCGAAACTTCCACCAAGGTCTTTATCCTCGAGGTGATGGGCCGTCATGCCGGCTGGATCGCCGCGGCCGGTGGCCTCGCCGGCGAAGCGGAAGGCGAGCCGCCCCACATTATCCTGTTCCCCGAGGTTCCGTTTGATCGCGAAGCGTTCCTGGCCCGGGTCGATGAGTGCGTGAAGAAATACGGCTACTGCGTGGTTGTGGCGTCCGAAGGCGCCCAGTATGAGGACGGCCGCTTCCTGGCCGATGCCGGCGCCAAAGACGCCTTCGGCCACACTCAGCTGGGCGGCGTCGCACCGGCGCTGGCCAACATGGTACGTCAGGCGCTTGGCCACAAATACCACTGGGCGGTGGCCGACTACCTGCAACGCAGCGCCCGCCACATTGCCTCCGCCACCGATGTCGAGCAGGCGTATGCGGTTGGTCAGGCTGCGGTGGAGATGGCACTGGCCGGCAAACAGGCGGTGATGCCCACCATTGTCCGGGAGCAGAACGAGCCGTATCGCTGGAGCATTGGCGAAGCGCCACTGAGCGAAGTGGCCAACCAGGAAAAGAAAATGCCGATTCACTACATTCGTGATGACGGCTTCGGCATTACCCAGGAATGCCGCGAGTACCTGGCGCCGCTGATCGAAGGCGAGAGCTTCCCGCCGTTCGAGAAGGGCCTGCCCAAGGTCGCCAAGCTGAAAAACCAGCTGGTCGAAAAGAAGCTCAAAACCGAGTTCAAACTCTGAGCTTCCAACCGACCCGGCTCTGACACAGAAAAACCACCCTCGGGTGGTTTTTCTGTTTTCAGGTACTACTCGTTAGCCGGCAGGCGCCGTCATCTGCTGCCGTACGTAGGCCGAAAAATCGTCGTAGCCGCCGACGTGCCGGTCGCCGACAAGTATCTGCGGAACCGTGTGCACCGGCTTGCCGATGCGATCCGCAATATCCGCTTTCGTCAGGCCCTCTTCGATCATGTCAATCCAGATATAAGGCAGCTTCAGGCTCTCGCACAATTGCTTTGCCCGAATGCAGAAACCACAGCTGGATCGGCCGTAGATTGTCACCTGTTCCAAGAACACCTCCTGATGGCTCGCCATCGTTACACAGAACAAACGGGTGACATGATGACACGGGTCGCCCCGGTTCCGAAATCGAGTCTTGCCATGGGCATCATAGCTGGCTTCAATACCTTGCTCGCCCGCGTGAGCGAGAGTGCTCTCAGCTTTTCAGGCGCCCCAGTTCGCGGTCCAGCACCCGGACCTGCTCATCCAGGGTTTCGCCACTGCCCTTGACCCGCTTGGCCAATTCCAGAAGATCCTGGGCGGCATCGCCAATCTGAGTCAGGTTGCGGTTGATTTCCTCACTGACCGAACTCTGTTCTTCCGCTGCTGTCGCTACCTGGGTCACATGCTCAACGATGGTGCCAATCCGTTCCACCACGGTGGCCAGCGAGTGATCCGCTTCCCGGGTGCCGTCCACGGCGGTTGTCGCCCGCGCGACGCCGTTTTCGATAATGGCGACGGCGCCGTCGACTTCCTGTTTCAGCCCCTCGATCATGGCACTGATTTCGTCCGTGGACTCGCGGGTCCGGGAAGCCAGCTGACGGACCTCATCGGCAACTACCGCAAAACCGCGCCCCTGCTCTCCGGCCCGGGCGGCTTCTATGGCGGCGTTCAGCGCCAAAAGATTGGTCTGCTCCGCCACGCCCCGGATGACCTCCAGAATACGGTTAATTTCCTCACTGCGGCTGGCGACCTGGCCGATCGCGGTACTGGCCTGCCCCATGTCGTCGGCGACCGCGCCAACTCCGTCGACGGCCGCACGAAGGGTGTCCTGCGTAAACCGGATACCATCCTGAGCCATCCGGGCGTTTTCGGCCGCTTCTCCGGCAAACCCCGCCACCTCGCCAGCGGCCGCCGACATTTCGTTCATCGCGGTCACCACGCTGTCTATGTCCTGATGCTGTCGGGCGGTCTGGTCGTCCGTTTCCCGGGCAATAGCACCGACATCGCTGGCCTGTTCACGGACTGCGGCACTGACCGCCTTCAGATCGTTTATCATGCCCCGAAGTCGCGCCAGAAAGGCGTTAAAGCCGCTGGCCAGATCAATCAACTCGGCATGGGTATCGATGGCCAGCTCGTGCGTCAGATCCCCTTCAGCGCTAGCCAGGTTCTGCATCCGATCACGTATTTCATCCAGCGGCCGGGTCACGGACCGAACCAGCAGGATCAGCGCGGCGATGGCGATAAACACGACCGCCGCACCCACCAGCGTCTGCCAGGCTGCCGTATCGGCGATTTCGTCCGCCACCAGACCGGTGATTTCGGCCACTCTGGCAAGTGCGATCTCGCGAGGCAGCTCAATCAACAGTGACCACTGGGTATCCGGCAATCGAATGTCAATGGGATAAGCAACCGCCAGAGTTTTGCCGTCGTCGAAGCGGCCGTCATCGCGGTGCAAAGATACGAACTCGGACGCCAGCTCAGGCAAGGCCTCACCCAGGGGCCGGCCAATCTTGTCATCGTAATGACTGGATGCGGCAATCAGACCTTTCGCGCTGAGGAGTGTTACCCGCGATTGTCCGTCGAACAGCTCACGGCTGACCGACGCCACGGTTTTCTGAAGCGTCGACAGATTGATATCAACCCCGACTACGCCGGCAAACTCACCTTCCCTGAAAACCGGGACCACCAGGCTGGTCATCAGTTCCGAGTAACCTTCTTCTATTTCGTATTCGTAAGGCTCCATGATGCAGGGCGCCAGGGTGTCCCGGGAACAGAGATACCACTCGGCTTCACGAATCCCAAATTCGTTCCGGTTATCGAGGTATTTGGTGGAAGGGTCCGGAGTGCGACTGAAATGCACCGAGCCATCCGGCGCCCGGTAGTAATATATTTCCAGCGTTCCCACATCGCTGCTGTGCTCTTCGACACCGCCTGTAAAGTAACGGTCCTGGCCGTCGTAGCCGTCGGGTTCGAACTGAGCGTAAATGGAACTGAGACCTTCTTGCTCCTCCAGTACCGCGCCAATGGTCTCCTGCAACGCGCTGCGGCTGATGCGGCCGGAGCTGTCAGCATGAATGTTCCGGTGGATGACGTTCCGGATGACTTCCGGCGTTCGGAAGGCACTGGCAAACTGACCACTCACCAGCTCACCGTATTTGCCCGCGGTCGCGCTAAGCTGATGCACCACGATGTCCTGAACCGTCGCCCGTGTTTCTTGTGTCAGGCGCTGCTCCATTCGATCCAGTGACACCTGCGCCGCCACCACGATGCTGATGCCCAGCACCAGCAACAGGGAAATCACCAAGGCGTAAAGCTTGAAACGAAGAGAAAGCTGCTTCATCGTGAAAATCCATCCGCTCGCTAGGGATCTGAGGTCGCAACCACCGCATACACGGAGTTCACGTTGGCATACCTGACACTGTTCCTCACCGCGTTCGCCGCCGCAACCCTGTTGCCCGCCTATTCGGAAATCCTGCTGGGCGGCCTGGTCACACAAGGCTACTCCTACGGCTGGCTCTGGTTCTGGGCCACTTTCGGGAACACGCTGGGCTCCGTGGTTAATGGGCTTATCGGCCGGCAGGTGGATCGCTTTAAACACAAGCGCTGGTTCCCGCTCAGCGAACTGCAGCTGCACCGGGCCCGCAATCAGTTTAACCGCTATGGTCAATGGTCGCTGCTGCTGGCCTGGTTGCCGTTGGGCGGAGATGCCCTGACCCTGGTGGGCGGCATCATGCGGGTGCCCTGGCTGAACTTCATTGTGCTGGTGGCGATCGGAAAAGGACTGCGCTACGCCTTTGTGCTCTGGGTGGTGGCGGAAGCGTCCGGCTGGCCTGCGCCGTCGCCATAAAGATAATGGCGCAGTAAAGACTCGCCGTTAAACTCGGAGTGCAGTACGGCGATGAAGGTATAAACCCCGATCAGTTTCCGGTTCAGGAACACAAACTCTTTCGGTGGTACCCGGAAATAGCGGCTGATGGCGGAACGCGCGGCCTGTTTGGCGACCCGTGTCGGCAGGTCACTCTGTTTCCAGCGGTACTGGCCGTGGCGATTGACGGCGCAATCCGGCCAGGCAGTGCGGTCCCGCGCCAACGGTTCGAGCACGGACATACAAACAGCCCCGAATTTTTCCAGCACTTCCCGTGGCCAGTCCCGGCTCATGAAACGGAGCCGGATGCCGCCGTCAATCACCGATTCCAGGTCTTCTTCATAGGAGGCCCGGATCATCTGAATGACGGGCGCCAGGAAATCGTCCGAATAGGACTGCACCGCGCCAAAATCCAGCAGCACAATCTGATCGTGATCCGTGCCGTCGCTGGATTCACCGGCGATACGGATGCGGTAATTGCCAAAGTTGGGGTCGGTCTGGATCTCACCCCAGACAAACAGCTCACGGAAAAACAGCTCCAGCGCCGCTTTTCCGAGGGCACTGCGGCGTTCCAGTGGCAGTTCCCGAACCGCCGGCGCCCCTACCGAGTGCCCATGCTCGTAAGTTGAGGCAATGATGTGCGCGGTGGAGTACTCCGGGAGCACCCGTGGCACGACGAAGCGGGGATCGGACGCCAGCAGGGTGCGGAACTTTTCGGTGGTACGGGCCTCAAGCCGGTAATCCACCTCCCGGTGCATCATCTCGCGAACTTCTTCCAGCCAGTCGTCGAATTCGGGCCCGAAGTTGACCAGCCGCGCCACCTTAAGCAGTTGCGCCACGGCGTTGAGATCGCTGTCGACCGCATCGGCGACGCCCGGATACTGCACCTTCAGCACCAGTTCCAGACCATCCCGGCGGCGCACGGCACGGTGTACCTGACCCAGCGAGGCTGCGCCAATCGGCTCTGGGTCGATCTCCAGCTCGCCGAGTCGCTCGGCACCCAGCTCCGCCATCAGCACCCGTTCGATGGCAGGCCATTCCAGGGACGTGGTCTGATCCTCCAGAGTATGCAGTGCCTCGGTCACTTCCTCGGGCAGAAAGTGCTCACCGTACAGCGCCATCACCTGGCCAATTTTGACCACGCTGCCCTTCAGCCGGCCCAGCTCCTCCACCAGAAAACGCGCCTGGCTGGACAGCATGGCCCGATGCCGGGCTTCACGCCGATCCTTGCTGCTGAACCAGTTGGTGGCCATGTGCGAAGCCATCCGGGTTCCGGCAAACAATCCGGCACGGGTCAGACTCAGCCGGCGCTCAAAGCTGCCGGTCTTGATGCGGGAAACCGTTTTACCTGGACGTCTGGAAGACATGAACGACCTGTCGACTTGGTGGATTTCACCCCAAAAGCGGCGTCTGGGCACATTATACGGATAGTCGATCCGGCTCTCCTCACCGATGCGCCTCTCCTAAACCGGCCTGCCGGCCAATGCCCGGCCACCGAACTCGCGCTAAACCTGCACTGGCCGTTTACGTTTTGACACAGTGGCGGCGCCCGATACGTTCTAGTATGTGGGCAACGAGTCGCGACACTCAACACAATAACAAAGATCCGGCGATGAACCCGATGGTACGTAACACGGCCGATACCGAACTGTCCCAGTTCCGGGTCCAGGGAGAAATCCCCGTCCCCGTGCTCATCAACTGGCTGACCGCTGCCGCCATTCCACTTCTGTTTTTCTTCGCCTGGCGGGCCGCTATGAACGAATCTGGCCCGGCCACCCCTTATGTCCTGCTGGGCTTTGCCGGCCTGCTCGGAATCAATTCGCTGGTGTACCTACTGATGGGCCATCGCACCCTGCACCGGCGTGGCTTTATTACCCTGATTACGGTGCTGTTTTCGTTCCTGGCAATTCGCGCGGTGGAGGACGGCTCCGCGATCATTTGGCTGTTTGCCTACCCCCCGGTCGTGTTCTACATCAGCGAGTCCCGGGTCGGCGTGATCGCCTGCGGCGCGGGACTGGCCGGGCTGATCCTGTTGTTCAGTCCGCTCGGTGACCTGCTGTTCGAGTCGCCTTACAGCACCAGTTTTCGCATTTCTATGGTGGTGGTGCTGGCCTTCGAAATGGTGACCTGCTACATCCTGGATCAGAGCCGACGCCGCAGCAAACTCAGCCTGCTGAAACTGGCGGCCGAGTTTGAGCATGCGGCGAAACACGACGCCCTGACCGGGCTCGCCAACCGGCGTGAGGCCCTGCACCAGCTGGAAAACGAATACCAGCGCTATCTCCGTAACGACCGGCCGTTCTCGGTACTGTTGATGGATATCGACCTGTTCAAGAGTATCAACGACACCTACGGACACCATACCGGAGACCGGCTGATCAAGCTGGTGGCCCAGACACTTGTGGAACAGTGCCGGAAGGTAGATACCCTGGCGCGCTGGGGCGGTGAGGAGTATCTGGTGCTGCTGCCGGAAGCCGGGCCGGATCAAGCCTGGCAGATTGCCGAACGCATCCGCAAAAGCATTGCCGCAGCCAGCATCGAGACTGACCAGCGCTCCCTGTCGGCCACGGTCAGCGTCGGCGTGGCGACGCTGGCGAACGGCGAAACCATCGATCGGTTGCTGCAACGGGCGGACGAAGCCCTTTACCAGGCCAAGCGTCTGGGCCGGAATCGGGTCTGCAAAGCCAACCCCTAAACGCCGCTACCAGCCTTCCCGATAGTCGACGTCGGCGTAACCGAGACCGCTGACCAGCTGCTGCACCAGGCGTTTCTGAACGTCGGCCACGGTCACCCCGGGCACAAAATCCTGAACCTGACACATCGGCATGCCGGCATGACCACAGGGGTTAATGCGGCCAAAGGGCTCCAGATCCATCGCCACATTGAGCGCCAGACCGTGAAACGAGCAGCCTCGGCGAACCCGAAGCCCCAGCGACGCGATCTTTGCCCCCTCGACATACACCCCCGGGGCGTCCGGCCTGGGCGCGGCGTCTATATCCAGCTCCGCCAAGGTACGGACAATGCCCTGCTCAATGTGATCCACCAGCTCCCGAACACCAAGCTTCTTCCGCGGCAGATCCAGCAATAAGTAAACCACCAGCTGGCCGGGGCCGTGGTAGGTCACCTGACCGCCGCGATCCACCTGAATCACTGGAATATCGCCGGGAAACAGCACGTGCTCGGCTTTCCCCGCCTGCCCCTGGGTAAACACCTGCGGGTGTTCCAGACACCAGAGTTCGTCGGCTACACCTGCGTCCCGCTCGGCGGTGAACGACTTCATCGCCTCCCAGGTTTGCAGGTAGGGTTGCTGCCCCAACGTCCGGACGATCAGCTCAGCCATCGCGATCAGAGCACCATATGAACGCGACCGCTGGCCTTGAGCTCTTCAAACAGCGCTTTTAGCTGCGCCTCACCGGTGGCAACGATCTTGAGCTGGACCGACGAGAACCGTCCGCCCCGGCTTTCGTTAACCGAAATGTCGGTTTCCGTGATTCCGGGCGCATGGCGCTCCACCACCTGCACCACAAACTCGGTAAAGTCGGGCGCGGAATTGCCGATCACCTTGATGACGTAATCGCAGGGAAATTCAATTTTTGGCGCTTTCGGCTCGCTCATGCCGCATCACTCCCGGAGAAGCCTGTCATTGATTACTGGAACAGCTGGACAAAGAAGAGCTTGATGGCATCCCAGATCCGCTTGAACAGACCGCCCTCAGGCACTTCGGTCAACGCTAGGACCGGCTGATCCACCAACACCTCGCCGTCCAGAGCAACCCGGACCCGGCCCAGCTCGTCACCGACCTTGATGGGTGCTTTGATCACAGAATCAAGCTCTACGGTCGACTCCAACTGGTTCCGGGCACCCCGAGGAATGGTGACATAGACCTCGTCGGTCAGACCGACCGATACCTGATCCGCCTCGCCGCCCCAGACTCTGGCTTCCAGCAGTTCCTGACCGGTCTGGAACAGACGCTCGCTCTCATAGTAGCGGAAGCCGTAGTTCAGCATCTTCTGCACTTCCTGGGCCCGGGCCTCGGAGCTGGCGGCGCCCATCACGACGGCGATAAAGCGGGTATCGTCACGCTTGGCGGACGCCACCAGGCAATAACCGGCTTCTTCCGTGTGCCCGGTTTTCAGCCCATCGACACTGTCGTCACGCCACAGCAGGCTGTTTCGGTTCGGCTGCCGGATGTTGTTGAAGGTGAAGTGCTTCTCCGCGTACAGCGGATAGTTCTCCGGATAGTCATTGATGATGGCCCGGGCCAACAGCGCCAGATCGTAGGCGGTGGAATAGTGATTCGGCGCCGGCAGCCCGGTGGCGTTCTCAAAGTGGGTATCCTGCATACCCAACAGCTGGGCCTGCTGATTCATGATGTCAACAAAGGCACCTTCACTGCCGGCCACAAACTCCGCCAGCGCTACCGAAGCATCGTTGCCGGACTGGATAATCACGCCTTTGAGCAAGTCCTCCACCGGCACCTGGGTGCCTTCCCGGACGAAGGTCCGCGAGCCTTCGGTCTTCCAGGCCTTGACGCTGATCGGCACCAGATCCGACATCGAAATCCGGTTCTCATCCAGCTCGCGCTCAACAATATAGGCCGTCATCATTTTCGTCAGGCTGGCGGGCGGCAGGCGTTCGTGACTGTTTTCCTCCATCAGGATGCGGCCGCTTTTCGAGTCCATCAGGATATAAGAGCTGCCGGCAATCTGGGGCGGCGACGGAATCAGCACGGACTGCGCCATGGCCTTGCCCACCAGAGCGAAGACAAGCACGAGCGAGAGAGAAAAAGATCGTGAAAACATTGTTGGGGCCATGAGTCGATTCATTCGTCAGTTTGTGTCGGTTGTAAGGGTTACGGGTGGAAATCTGTCAGCACAATAGACTGGGCAAAGCCACGCGCTTCCAGCAGCGCCTGAGTTTGCCGGGCCGCGCTTTCGTCCTTGAACGGGCCGACCTGGACCCGGTGAAAACGGCCAGTTCCGGTGTCGATCGCCCGGATGCGAGCCGGCCTTTCCTGCACCGAGCGGACCCGGTTCAACAGGGCCTCGGCAGGATCCCGGCTGCTGAACGAGCCAAGCTGAACGAACAGCGCCCGGCCAGCGCCAGAAATGTCGCCACTGGCTGCGACAGGGCCGCCACGCGCCACCGGCTCGGCGTCCGGACCGAAAGGTTCACCAGCCAGAAACATTGAGCCATCCGGGTTTACCGTAATGGCCGCCACTTCGACCCGGGCGGTACCTCGCGACTGGAAGCCCAGTTTTTTTGCAGCCGCGTACGACAGATCGATCAGACGATCACCGTGAAACGGCCCCCGGTCGTTGACCCGCACGATCACGGAGCGACCGTTGTCGAGGTTGGTGACGCGGGCGTAACTCGGAATCCGTAACGATTTGTGGGCGGCCGACATGGCGTACATATTGAACGTTTCGCCGTTCGAGGTTTTGTGGCCGTGAAATTTCTCGCCGTACCAGCTGGCAATGCCCCGGGCCACGTAGCCGTCGTTGCTGTCCAGCACCCGGTAGGTTTTGCCCCAGACGGTGTACGGCGACTTATTGCCTGCCCGGCGCGGCGCCTCGTAGCGAGGCTGGGCGTCTGCCAGCCCGGAGGCGTCGAAGTTCCCCGACGGCGCCCGGTCGCGCGCCAGAGTGTAGCGGGACGAATGATCAACCTCCGGCGAGGAGGCACACCCGGTCACCAGCAACGCCGCCAGCACCGCACACCACCCAGGGTTCCGAATTCGCAAATTCACTGCCATTTGTCCTTGTAAACAGCCACTGTCGCGGCCAGTCTCAGCGCCTCGGCCTCATTGTACCGGCTTCTGTTGCCGGTTCACCATTACCCGCTCGCCATGGTTGCTCAGGCGGTGATCATCCGCCGGTGGGTATGGATCGACATCAACACCCCGAACGCCGCCATCAGCGTCACCCCGGAGGTACCGCCATAGCTGATCAGCGGCAATGGCACCCCCACAACCGGCAGCAGACCACTGACCATGCCGACGTTGACAAAAACGTAGATAAAGAACGTCATGGTCAGCGCGCCGGCCAGCAAGCGGCTGAACGAATCCTGGGCCGTCACCGAAATGTAGAGACAGCGCACGATGATCAGAAAATACACCGCCAGCAGCGTCAACACCCCGACAAAACCGAACTCTTCCGCCAGCACCGCGACAATGAAGTCGGTGTGGCTCTCGGGCAGAAACTCCAGGTGCGACTGGGTGCCCTGCAGCCAGCCCTTGCCCTCGAGCCCGCCCGAGCCGATCGCCGTCTTGGACTGGATGATGTTCCAACCCGCCCCGAGCGGGTCGCTTTGCGGGTCCAGCAGCGTCAGCACCCGCTGTTTTTGATACTCCCGCATGACGAAGAACCACATCAGCGGCGCAGACACCGAAGCCATGGCCACGAACGCCGCGATCAGCTTCCAGCTCATGCCCGCGAAAAACACCACAAACAGACCGGCCATACCGACCAGCAACGAGGTGCCCAGATCCGGCTGCTGAATGATCATGACCATCGGCACCAGCACGATCGCCAGACCAACCGCCACGTGGGACAGTCGCGGTGGCAAAAAGTGCCGCGACAGATACCAGGCCGCCATCATCGGCACCACCAGCTTCATGAACTCGGACGGCTGGAAGCGTGGCAGCCCGGGCAGCGCCAGCCAGCGCTGCGCCCCTTTGGCGCCCACACCCACCACCAGAACGGCCGCCAGGCCAAGCAGACCCGCCGCGTACAGCCAGGGCGCCCAGCGCCGGAACACCGCAGGATCAAGCTGGGCGAACACAAACATCACCACGAACGCCACGCCCAGGCGTATGCCCTGGGCCTTGACCACCTCGATGTTACGATCGGCGCCACTGTACAGAACAAACAGCCCGCCGGAGACCAGGATCAGCAACAGCAACAGGAGCAAGGGGTCGAGGTGCAGCGCCGACCAGAGACTTCTGGCCCGGCCAAGGGAAGACGAACCCGCCGGATCCAACAATTCCTTGATCGCCATCAGTTCGGAACCTCCCCGGACAGCTGACTGACCAGCCCATCCTGCCCATCGGCCTGGAAATCCAGCAACCAGGCATCAAACAGCGCCCGCGCCACCGGCGCGGCGGTGCCACTGCCACTGCCGCCGTTCTCGACGATGATCGCAACCACGATCTGGGGATCATCGATCGGCGCAAAACCGACGAACAGCGCGTGATCCCGCAGCCGCTCCCGGATCTCCTCTTCATCGTATTCCTGATCTTCCGCCAGGCTGAACACCTGGGCGGTACCGGTCTTTCCAGCCATGCGGTAAGGCGCGCCTCGGGCGGCGCCGCGGGCGGTGCCTTTGCGGCCATGCATGACTTCCGCCATGCTCTCGACCACGTATTCCCAATCATCGGGATTCTTCAGCTTCAGCGGCTCGTGGGTTTCCTCAGGCAGGTATTGCTCGACCGACACATCGCCAACAATGTCTTTAAGCAGCCTCGGCTCGACCCAGCGTCCACGGTTGGCAATCAAGGCGGTGGCGGTGGCTAATTGCAGGGGCGTGGCGAGCATAAATCCCTGACCAATGCCCATATTAACCGAGTCCCCGGGATACCAGGGCTCGCTTCGCATGGCTCGCTTCCAGTCGCGGGATGGCAGCAGGCCACTGAGGGCGCCGCTGACATCCAGCGCTGCATCTTCGCCAAAACCGAATCGGGACAGGTAGCTGTACATGGTGTCCACCCCCATCTCCACCGCGATTTCGTAAAAATACACGTCGCAGGATTCCGCCACCGCATCTTTCAGGTCCACCCAACCATGGCCGGAGCGTTTCCAGTCCCGGTATCTACGGCCGCCGTCCTTGAGCTGGAAAAAGCCTGGGTCCCAGATGGTGTAGTCACGGGTGGTGGCGCCGCTGTCCAGCGCCGCCACCGCCAG
>JBPEXU010000119.1:0-1743 GCA_052031225.1 Marinobacter sp.
TGGGCTGAACGTAAGCGACCATACCATGCTTGCGGAGCACCGCCCGGTACTTCTCCGCCTGAGCCTCTTCCAGTTTGTTGCGGATCACCACCGGCTGACCGCTGAACATCCGGTCGACCTGTTCCACGGTTGCCTTGAACAGCGCCCGGGCGTTGTTGCGTGCGCTCTGTTCGTCGGTTCCCGGCACACACTCGCCTTTGAACACCAGCTGAAACATGCTTCTCTCCAAGCCACTTGCCTTTACCGAATGATAGTTGATCCTGCCGCCCCCGGCAGCCTCCGCCGGCCCCGTCCAAACTGCAAAAAAATGAAAAATTCCGGATCACCCGGCGCAAAACACGACACTTTCTGCAATAATATCCAGTAACCCAAGGTTACATACCGTTACAAACAAGGGATGATTCCCAGGGAGAGGCCCATGAACATTCGCCCGATGCTTCGCACCCTCGCCGCTACCTGCCTGCTGTCGGCGCCCGCCGCCCAGGCCGGAAACCTGGATCTGCTGATGAGCCAGGTCTTTCCCCGGGATCACGCCACCTACATCGGCTATGAAAGCGTGGAGCGCGAAGATATCCCGGCGTCGGCCGCGGTCGAACGCAAGTACCTGATCGTCGACTTCCGCTTTGCCGGTGAGCAGCCCCCGGCGGAGCAGTTGCAGGCCAGCGTCCACAAGGTGTGCATGACCCTGCTGAAGGATCGCGAGCTGATCCGGGATCTGTCGGATTCGGGGTACGACATGGTATCCGTCGCCTTCGACCGGCGTTCCCAGTTCGACTGCCTGTAACAGGCGCTGCCGACCGGTCAGCGCCCCAGCAGTTTCGGGAACGCCTCCAACGCGCTGTTCACCGCGTCCAGATTGAACGCTTCCACATCCGACAACAGTTTCTCGCCGTATCGGGTCACCGACGGCGACCGGTAGCGCTGGCCCCACGCGGTCACCCTGCGGGCGAAGTCCTTCATCTGCTCCGGATCTCCGCTTTCCCGAACCACCTCCCATTCGTCGCCGAAGTCGCCGGACAACTGTTCCTGCAACCAGCCCCGCTCCTGCATGCTGAGCGTCTGAGCCAGCAAGCGCTCCTCTTCCTTGGGCGCCCCCTCGTCTTCCGCCTGCTCGCCGGTGGCCTCGACATCGGGCAGCGTGACGGTAAACACCGAACCGGCACCCGGCTCGCTTTCCACCGACAACTCGCCGCCCATCATCCGGGCCAGTTTCCGGCTGATCGCCAGGCCCAGGCCAGTACCGCCATAGCGCCGGGTGTTCTGCCCCTCCTGCTGTTCGAAGGCGTCGAAGATGCGCTCCTGCTGATCCTTGGGGATGCCAATCCCGGTGTCCCGGACCGTCACCTCCAGCCGGTATCGCTGTCGCTCGCCGGGGTTGTCTTCGCCCTCCTCACCCAGCGGTGTCGCGGTCGCCCGCACGGTCACGCCGCCCTCGTGGGTAAACTTGATGGCGTTGCCGACCAGGTTGAACAGCACCTGTCGCAACCGGGTCTCGTCCAGCATCATGGCCGCCGGCATGGCCGAATCGACGCTGACCTCCAGGGTGATGCCCTGCTCCCGGGCGCGAAGGTCAAAGATATGCCGGACGTCGCCCAGCAAGCGACGGACCGACACCGCCGAATAGTCCAGGCGCATCTTTCCGGCCTCGATCCGGGACAGATCGAGAATGTCGTTGATCAGCATCAACAGGCTGCGGCTGCCGGCCCGGATGGCATCCAGATAGTTGCGCTGCTGCGGATCGGT
>JBPEXU010000012.1:0-10526 GCA_052031225.1 Marinobacter sp.
GCATTCTCTGCCACGTGCGCGTGCAGACGCCGGAGGAAATGGCCGAGGTCGAGCGGCGCCGTAAGGAAGAGCTGGAGCGCGAGCTGGCCCGGGCGCGTATGCGCCACGACGACACCAGCGCCACCGCCCAGAGTCAGGCGGCCGCCGGAGGGCAGGCCGAACAGCCGCCGGCACGGCCAGAAACCTTCGTCCGGGAACAGCGCAAGGTCGGTCGAAACGAGCCGTGTCCCTGCGGGTCCGGCAAGAAGTACAAACAGTGTTGCGGCAAGGTCAGCTGACCGCCTGATACGCTGCTCTGCGCATGACCCGCAACCTGAGGCTGTCAGGCTGCGGGTTTTTGCGTTCTGAATCCATCATTGACCACACAGACGTAAATTGAGGAGAGGCAAATGGCGGTTGGCCCCGGAACCTTACCCGAGTTTTTCCCGGTACCCGGCATCAAGGTGGGAGTCGCCAGTGCCGGCATCAAGACGCCGGGTCGTAAGGATATCGTGGTTTTCGAGTTGGCACCCGACAGCCGGGTGTCCGGTATTTTTACCCAAAACCAGTTCTGCGCGGCACCGGTGACCGTCAGTCGCCGCCACCTGGCGTCCGGGGCGCCTCGCTATCTGCTTATTAACACCGGTAATGCGAACGCCGGCACCGGAGCTCGCGGTATGCGGGATACTCTGGCGTGCTGTCAGGCGCTGGCCGATTCGGCGGGGGTACCGGTGGAGGCGGTACTGCCGTTTTCGACCGGGGTTATCGGTGAGCCACTGCCGGTCGACAAGATTGTCCGGGCGTTGCCCGAGGCGCTGGCGAACACAGCGCCTGAGCACTGGGCTGAGGCCGCCAGCGGGATCATGACCACCGACACCCGGCCCAAGGGCGCGTCCTGTCAGGTCGATCTGGACGGTCATACCGTGACCATTTCGGGCATCAGCAAGGGCGCGGGCATGATCCGCCCCAATATGGCCACAATGCTCGGCTTCATTGCCACCGACGCCCGCATTGCGCCGGACGTCTTGGCGCGTCTGGCGGCGGAGCTGGGCGACCAGTCGTTCAACCGGATTACCGTGGACGGCGATACCTCCACCAACGACGCCTGCATGCTGATGGCGACCGGCCAATACGACGGGCCGGAAATCACCGCCGACAGCCCGTTGCTGCCGCCGTTGCGCGACGCACTGCGGCAGGTGTATCTGGAACTGGCGCACGCGATCGTCCGAGACGGTGAAGGTGCGACCAAGTTCGTCACCATCAAGGTAACCGGGGCTGCCAGTCAGAAGGAAGCGCTGGACGTGGCGTTCACCGTGGCTCACTCGCCTCTGGTCAAGACCGCCCTGTTCGCGTCGGACCCCAACTGGGGCCGGATTCTGGCGGCCGTGGGGCGTGCCGGGGTGCCAGAGCTGGATCTGAACGCCATTGAAATCTATCTGGGCGATGTCTGCATCGTGCGGGATGGCGGTCGGGCCGAGGACTACACCGAAGAGCGTGGTCAGGCGGTAATGAACCAGGAAGAAATCACCATCGCGATCGACCTCAAGCGTGGCGAGTGCCAGGACACGGTCTGGACCTGCGATTTTTCCCACGATTACGTCACCATCAATGCGGAGTACCGGACCTGACGATGGCCGAGGCAACCTCCCCAGTCCGTGACGTACACGTCGCCGTTGGGGTGATTGTGCGCGATGGCCGGGTGCTGATTGCCCGACGGCCCGATCACGTCCATCAGGGCGGGCTGCTGGAGTTTCCCGGCGGCAAGGTGGAGCCCGGCGAAACCGTGCAACAGGCGCTGGTTCGGGAACTCGCGGAAGAAACCGCCCTGGAGGTGCCCGAGCAGTCGTTGGAACCGCTCATCGGCATCCGTCACGATTACGGCGACAAACGCGTGTTTCTGGATGTCTGGCGCAGTGTTGATGCGCGCGGCGAAGCGATCGGGCGCGAGGGTCAGCCGGTCGACTGGCTGCCGCCGGAGGCCTTGCGTGACGAAGACTTTCCGGCGGCCAACCGTCCGATCATCCGGGCGCTGCGCCTGCCGCAAATGCTCGCCATCACCGGGCCGGCAGCCAGTTCGTCCGAAGCCCTGGAACGATTGAAAAAAGGGCTGCCGACGCTGGCCGGACCGTCCGGCGGACTGGTTGTGCTGCGGGCGCCGGAGCTGGGGGCGGCCGACTACCGTTCGCTGGCCGCTCAGACGCTCGCGCTCGCCCACACGCTCGATGTTGGGATCTTGCTGCACGGCCAGCCCTCGGTGCTGGCCGACCACCCCGGTGCGGCAGGGCTGCACCTACCCTGGCGGGAGGCGGCGCGGTTGGACCGGCGCCCGGTGCCGGATTCGGTCTGGCTCGGGGTGTCCTGCCACAATGAGGCGCAACTGGCGCACGCCGAGCAGCTGGCGGCGGACTACGTGACCCTGGGCCCGGTGCAGCCGACCGCCAGCCATCCGGGCCAGCCAACGCTTGGCTGGGCGTCGTTCCAGACTCTGGCCGCCCGTGCCCGCTGCCCGGTTTACGGCCTGGGGGGGCTGGGGCCCCAGCATTTGAACCGGGCCCGCGCCAGTGGCGCACAGGGCATTGCCGGCATCCGCTTCTGGTGGCCGAACACCTAGCCAATATCAACGCCAGGTGCCGGAATGTCTGGTACCCTGACGAAAGACCCTGAGTACTTCAAACGGGAGACCGCGTGAGCAAACTGACGCACTTGGATGAGAAGGGCGAAGCCCGGATGGTGGATGTCACCGATAAGGCCGTCACCGAACGGGAGGCGCGTGCCGAAGCCACTATCCGGATGGCGCCGGAGACCCTGAAAATGATCGTTGATGGCGAGCACCCGAAAGGCGACGTGCTGGCCGTTGCCCGGGTCGCCGGGATCATGGCGGCAAAGAAAACCCACGAGTTGATCCCGCTGTGTCATTCGCTCAACCTGACCTCGGTGAAGGTCGAGTTGACGCCCGGTGACGATGGCGCCTCGGTACACGTCCTGACCCGCTGCAAACTGGCCGGGCAGACCGGTGTTGAGATGGAGGCGCTGACCGCGGCCAGTGTCGCCGCCTTGACGCTGTACGACATGTGCAAGGCCGTCGACCGGGGCATGGTGGTGGACTCGGTGCGCTTGCTTGAGAAGAAAGGCGGTCGCAGTGGTCACTGGGTGGCCGAGACGGCCTGACCGGGGCGCCCGGACTACGCCAAGGCGGTGGCCGCGTGATAGAATGCGCGGCCTGTTCTACTGAACCACGAGGAAGCGCTGTGGCTGTTCGTTACATCCAGACCTGCCGGTTGCCAACCCCGTTCGGGGTGTTTGACATGCACGGCTTTGAAGAGCCGGAAACCGGAAAGGAGCATGTCGCGCTGACGTTGGGTGATCTGGACAGTGACGAGCCGATGCTGGCGCGCACCCATTCCGAATGCCTTACCGGCGACGCGCTGTACAGTATGCGCTGCGATTGTGGTTATCAGCTTGAGGAAGCGCTGCGCAGCATCGCCCGGGAAGGGCGGGGGATTCTGTTGTACCTGCGCCAGGAAGGTCGCGGGATCGGTCTGCTCAACAAAATCCGTGCCTACCACTTGCAAGATCAGGGCGCCGACACGGTTGAGGCCAACGAGCGGTTGGGGTTTGGCGCGGACCTCCGGGACTACAGCATGTGCAAAGACATGCTCGAACACCTCGGGATCAAAAGCCTGCGCCTGATGACCAACAACCCGCGCAAGGTGAAAGCGCTGACCTCCTACGGCATCAACATCGCCGAGCGGGTGCCGCTGCATGTGGGCCGCAACCCGCACAACGAGCAGTACCTGAACACCAAGCAGAGCAAGCTGGGGCATTGGCTGGATACCCACCAGGACGACGACCCGGTCTGAACAGGCACCAAAAAGCCCGCAGTTGCGGGCTTTTTTGATGACCAGGCTGTTTTATTTCACCGCTTTCAGGCTGGAGTGCCGGAGCCGTTCCAGGCGCTCGGCGATCGCGGTCTGAATACCGTCGGCATTCAGGCCGCAGTCGGCCAGCAGTTCTTCGTGCTTGCCGTGATCAATGAAGCTATCCGGCAGCCCCAGTTGCAAGACCGGCTGGACCACTTCCCGCTGGTTCAGAAACTCGACCACCGCGCTGCCCGCGCCACCGGCCACCACGTTTTCTTCGAGGGTGACCAGCAGGTCGTGCTGTTCGGCCAGTTCCAGTACCAGCGCTTCATCAAGTGGTTTGACGAACCGCATATCGGCCACGGTGGCCCCGAGCGCTTCGGCGGCCTCAAGGGCCGGCGTGAGCAGAGTGCCGAAGTTCAGGATGGCCACGCCGGAGCCTTCGCGGATCCGCCGGCCCTTGCCAATCGGTAGCGGTGTCAGGGCTTCGTCAATCGCGGCCCCGGGGCCGGTACCCCGTGGGTAACGCACGGCGGCGGGGCCGTCATACTCCAGCCCGGTGTGCAGCAGCTGGCGGGTTTCGTTCTCGTCCGACGGGGTCATCACCACCATATTGGGAATGCAGCGCAGGTAGCTGATATCAAACGCGCCGGCATGCGTGGGGCCGTCTTCCCCGACCAGGCCGGCACGATCGATGGCGAACAGCACGTCCAGGTTCTGGATGGCAACGTCGTGAATCAGCTGATCGTACGCCCGCTGCAGGAACGTGGAGTAAATCGCGACCACCGGTTTGGCGCCGTCGCAGGCCAGGCCGGCCGCCAGGGTAACGGCGTGCTGTTCGGCGATGGCAACGTCGAAATAGCGCTCCGGGAAGCGTCTGGAGAACGCCAGAAGGTCGGAGCCTTCGCACATTGCCGGGGTGATCCCGACAACGCGCGGGTCGCGCTCGGCGGCATCGCACAGCCATTGTCCGAACACGTTGGCGTATTTGGGGCGGGCCGGCTTCGGCGCCACCGGTTCCGGCTTGCTGGGCGGGACCGGCTCGATCTTGTTGATGGCATGGTAGCCGATGGGATCGGCCTCGGCGGGCGCAAAGCCCTTGCCCTTGGTGGTCACGACATGCAGGAATTGCGGGCCGTCCAGCTCCCGGATGTTTTCCAGAGTTTCCACCAGTAGGGGCAGGTCGTGGCCATCAATGGGGCCGATGTAATTGAACCCCAGCTCTTCAAACAGCGTGCCCGGCGCGATCATGCCCTTGAAGTGTTCTTCGGTCTTGCGCGCCAGTGCCATCAGGTGGGGGGTGCTTTGCAGCACTTTCTTGCTGCTGTCGCGCACCTGATTGTAGGCGCGGCTGGACAGCAGCTTGGCAAAGTAATTGGACAGCCCGCCGACGTTGCGTGAAATCGACATGTCATTGTCGTTCAGGATGACCAGCATGTTCGCGCGTAGGTGGCCGGCGTGGTTGAGCGCTTCGAACGCCATGCCCGCGGTCATGGCGCCGTCGCCGATAACCGCGATGCTTTTGCGCGGCGAGCCCTGCATCTGTGCCGCAATCGCCATGCCCAGGGCAGCGCTGATCGAGGTGCTGGAATGCCCCACGCCAAAGGTGTCGTATTCGCTTTCGGCCCGTTTCGGGAAACCCGCCAGGCCGCCTTTGCGGCGAATGCTGCCCATCTGCTCGCGCCGACCGGTGAGGATTTTGTGCGGGTAGGCCTGGTGCCCTACGTCCCAGACCAGGCGATCATCCGGGGTGTTGAATACGTAATGCAGGGCAACCGTGAGCTCCAGTACGCCGAGGCCGGCGCCGAAGTGGCCGCCGGTCTGGCCGACCGACCACAGCAGAAAGGCGCGTAATTCCCGCGCCAGCTGGGTCAGCTGATCCGCGGGTAACTGCCGCAACTGGGCCGGTTCGTCAATCCGGTCCAGGAGCGGGGTGTTGGGCCGCTGCGCCGGGATTTCCTTAAACGTGTATGTGTCCTGCATCTGCTCGGGTCTTTCCGGAGTGGTTTCGTTGTCTCAGATCTGTTTACGACCAGTGTGCGCTTTCGGGGCAGGGTGGTTCAATGGGTCCTTGCCACCACGTATTCTGCCATCGCCCGCAGAGGCTCGGCTTCGGCGCCAAACCGGTTCAGACTGGCGTGGGCGGCCTGGAGCAGTCGGTCCAGGTGGGCCTTGGCACCCTCCAGCCCCAACAGCGCCGGATAGGTCGGTTTCGCCCGGGCTGCGTCCGAGCCCTGGGGTTTGCCGATGACTTCGGTGCTGCCTTCGATGTCCAGCAAGTCGTCCTGCACCTGAAACGCCAGGCCCAGGGCCTCGGCGTAGCGGGTCAGGTCGGCCAGAGCCTGGGCGTCGTTACCGGGCGCGGCCAACGCGCCCATGCGCACGCTGGCCTCAATCAGTGCCCCGGTTTTGTGCCGGTGCATGGTTTCCAGCTCAGCCAGCGACAGGGTACGGCCAACCGAGGCGAGGTCAATGGCCTGGCCGCCGACCATACCGCGGCAGCCCGCCGCCCGGGCCAGTTCCTGAACCATGGCCAGCCGGGCGTCGGCGTTCTGGTCGGGGGCGTTGGCCAGCAGTTCGAACGCCAGCGCCTGGAGCGCGTCACCGGCGAGAATGGCGGTCGCTTCATCAAAGGCGATGTGAACGGTCGGCCGTCCCCGACGCAGTTCATCGTCGTCCATCGCTGGCAGGTCGTCGTGGATCAGGGAATAGGCGTGGATCAGCTCCACCGCGCAGGCCGCAGCCAGAGCCGATGCGCTCTCCAAGGGCGCGCCAAGGGCCTTGGCAGCGGCCAGACAAAGCGCCGGGCGAACCCGTTTGCCGCCGCCCAGGACGCTGTAGCGCATCGCCTCCTGCAGCCGGTCGGAGGCGGCATTCTGAACAATGCAGCGATCCAGTTCGGCATCGACCCGGGTCCGGCACTCTTCCAGAAAGGCCTGAGCCAGCACAGTAGAGTCAGTCATCAGTCGTTGTCGTCCGGGGCAAAGGGACGGGTTTCGATCGAACCGTCGCTGTTCTGAACCAGTTGCTCGACTCGTTGCTCGGCCTTTTTGAGCGCCTGCTGGCATTGCCGCGTCAACTTGACCCCGCGTTCGAACGCGGACAGGGACTGTTCCAGAGACAGTTCGCCCTGCTCCAGGTCACGAACCAGCTTTTCCAGTTCATCCAGTGACTTCTCAAAGTCGGAGATGGACGTGGTGTCTTGTTCACCGGCCATGGGGCCCTCCGGTCGGGTGGCAGAATTTGGCGGATTATAACAGAGCCGGAAGGCTATCGCTGCCAATGAAAATGGCGCGCTTCGCCTTTCCCGGCATCGGGTCGCCAGCTTTGTTCGGTGACTGCGATAACGCCGTCGTCGGAGAGCGTCACCACGGTGGTTGCCCGGGTGCCGTAGTGCTCGCCAACGATGAACGGTGAGGACAGAAAACGTTCGGTGTCCAGGCCCACCCCGGTATCCGGCAGATCGCGGTCCGGTGCCGGGGTGGTGTCCTGCAGCAATTCGATCAGGCGGCGATGCAATTGTTGAGAGTCTCTGGGCGCGTCTGCCACCGCTTGGCCAACGGACTGGCGAAGCCGGAGCAGTTTGGGCCAGGGCGTTTGCAGCAGGTGGTTGCTCAGTCCGTACAGGCCGCGGTGGATTTGCCGACCGGGATGCGCGTCCCTGTTGCTGTAGTACCAGCCGCCACGGTCGTTCAGGTGCACCAGGTTGTAACCGGCGTATCGGTCCGGCCGGCTGGCCAGATCCCGGAACAGGTCGGAGCGCGACTCCCGCAGTGCCCGCAGCGGTAACTCGCCCCGCGAGGCCTGGCCGGGCTCGGCCGACCCCTCCCGAACGTTGGTCAGCGCGCTGATCTGGCCGGCCTCGGTGATGGCCAGCCAGGTGCCGCCGGACTGCAGATCCCGGCCGGCCAGAATCCGAGGGCCGTCAGCCGGGGACCACCAGTCCATGGCGGCGGTTGGGCGCTGATGGAACTCGTCCCGGTTGGCCGCCAATACCAGCGGGTACCGGCGGCTTTGGCCAATTGCAAAGGCGATCAGGCACATTGGGGGATCAGTCCTCTTACAGACGTGAATGGCGGCAGTGAACTTGCTTCCTGCGGTGTGTATCATACCAGCCTTGTTTTTTTCGGGCGTAGGCAACGATGACCCTGCTCACTGTAATCGCATCCTATCTGGTGCTTGGTGCGTTCGCCGGCACCGTCGCCGGGCTGTTCGGTATCGGCGGTGGTCTGATCATTGTCCCGGTGCTGATCTTCAGCTTTGGGCTGCAGGGCATCAGCCCCGAGGTGTCGGCGCATCTGGCCGTCGGCACCTCCCTGGCCACCATTGTCTTCACCTCGCTGTCCTCGATCCGCTCCCACCATAAGCACGGTGCGGTACGCTGGGAGCTGTTCCGGCCGATGACGGTCGGCATTGTCCTGGGCGCCCTGGCCGGTGCCTGGACCGCCTCCCTGCTCAGCGGCTCGGCGTTGCAGCTGGTGATCGGGGTGTTCGTCATACTGGTGGCGCTCAAAATGCTGTTGGAAGTGAACCCGAAACCGGGGCGGGATGTGCCGGGGGCGACCGGCCTGGGGCTGGCCGGAGGCGGCATTGGCTGGGCCTCGGCGATCTTCGGGATCGGTGGTGGTACGTTGACGGTTCCGTTTCTGAACTGGTGTAACGTCCGGATGCAACAGGCCGTCGCGACCTCGGCGGCCTGCGGGCTGCCTATCGCAGTGGCGGGCGCCCTGGGGAACGTCTGGACCGGATGGGGGCACGAACAGCTGCCGGCTTACAGTCTGGGTTTCGTCTACCTGCCGGCGGGTCTGGGTATCGTCGTGACCAGTGTGTTCTTTGCCCGTTTCGGTGCCAACCTGGCGCACCGCCTGAATGCCCGAGTCCTGAAGCGCATATTTGCCATTATGCTCCTGTTGGTGGGGCTTCGTTTTCTCCTGAGCTGAGAGGTAGTTGATGCTGCAGCATCCGCAATTTGACCCGGTGGCGGTGTCCATCGGTCCGCTCAAGATTCACTGGTACGGTTTGACCTATCTGGTGGGGTTTGCCGCCGGCTGGTGGCTGGGTCGGCTTCGCACCCGCAAACCCTGGGCGCCGATCAACGAGGTGCAGATGGGCGATCTGCTGTTCTACCTGGCGCTGGGGGTGATTCTGGGGGGGCGGTTCGGCTATGTGCTGTTCTACAACTTTGACGCCTTCCTGGCCGACCCGCTCTGGTTGTTTCGGGTCTGGGAAGGTGGCATGGCGTTCCACGGCGGTCTGCTCGGGGTCATACTGGCGATGTGGTGGTATGGCCGGAAGGTCGGTTGTGGTTTCTGGCGCCTGGCGGATTTTGTCGCGCCGTTGGTGCCGGTGGGACTTGGCGCCGGTCGGATCGGTAATTTCATCAATGGCGAACTCTGGGGTAAGCCGACCGATGTGCCCTGGGCCATGGTGTTTGCCCAGGCGCCGGACGACCTCGCCCGCCACCCGTCACAGCTGTATCAGTTTGCCCTTGAAGGCGTCGTACTGTTCGTGATCCTTTGGTGGTTTTCCGCCAAGCCGCGCCCGCGCATGGCGGTGTCGGGCCTGTTCCTGGTCTGCTATGGGCTGTTTCGTTTCCTGGTTGAGTTTGTGCGCCAGCCCGACCCGCAGCTTGGCTACCTGGCCTTTGACTGGTTAACCATGGGGCAGGTGCTGTCGTTGCCGATGATTGTGGCGGGTACCGTTCTGATGTTGATTGCGTATCGGAGAAACACCGAATGAAAGCCTATCTCGATCTGATGCAGGATGTCGTTGATAACGGGATTGATAAGGGGGACCGCACCGGTGTGGGCACCCGGTCGGTGTTTGGTCGTCAGCTCCGGTTCAACCTGCAGGACGGGTTTCCGCTGGTGACCACCAAGAAAGTCCACCTGCGCAGCATCATCTACGAGCTGTTGTGGTTCCTGCGAGGGTCCACCGACAACACCTGGTTGCAGGAGCGCAAGGTGTCGATTTGGAACGAGTGGGCGCTGGACAATGGCGACCTGGGCCCAATTTACGGCAAACAGTGGCGCAGCTGGCAGTGTCCCGATGGCCGCGTGGTGGATCAGATTGCCGAGGTGATTGAGCAAATCCGCACCAAGCCCGATTCCCGCCGGCTGATCGTCTCGGCCTGGAATCCGGCCGATCTGCCGGACGAAACCATCGGTCCGCAGGATAACGTGCGTCAGGGCCGTATGGCACTGGCGCCGTGCCACTGCCTGTTTCAGTTCTACGTGGCCGACGGCAAGCTGTCGTGTCAGCTGTACCAGCGCAGTGCCGACCTGTTTTTGGGTGTGCCGTTCAACATCGCCTCCTACGCGTTGCTGACGCATATGATTGCCCAGCAGTGCGACCTCGATGTCGGCGAGTTCGTGCACACCTTCGGCGACTGTCACCTGTACCAGAACCACCTGACCGACGACATCGTGTTCGAGCAGTTGCGGCGTGCGCCCAGGCCGTTGCCGAAGCTGGTGATCAAACGTAAGCCCGCGAGCATCTTCGAGTACGAACTCGAGGACTTCGAGTTTGAGGGCTATGACCCTCATCCGGTCATTAAGGCGCCCATTGCCATTTGATCTGGGGCTTGGCGTATGGACGACGCGGGCGAGGTTTTCTCCAAAAACGCCTCAAGACGTCCCAGTGCAGCTTGGGCTTCGCCATCCATGGCTCCGCACATTTTCGTCAAGC
>JBPEXU010000120.1:0-1716 GCA_052031225.1 Marinobacter sp.
CCAGGCATGGAAATGGGCCAGCGCCGGGACGCCTATCAGGTCCTGCTGTTCAACGGCTCCGGCCAGACACGGGTGTTTTCTGAATACCCGCAAAGACCGGACTGACCATTTTTTCTACACTGTCGCGGATGACTGTTCTATCATGGGGACAACACCCTGCCGGACCAACCGCAAGGACCTCTTTTGAGCCTAAAGACCCGCATTCTCGGCCTCGCGGCCCTTCTGATCATCCTGGCGGCCACGGCGTCCTGGCTGGCCTACCGGGAGTTATCCGAGGACATCATTGCGCGCTGGGGCCGGCAGGTTGCGGAGATCCAGGTGCGTTACGACAGCGCCCGGCTGCTGCAGTCGCTGGAGCGGGAGATTGGTCTGGCCCGGCAAATGGCGGATTCCTCCGCCCTGATCCAGTGGGCAGAGGCGCCGGAGGACCCCGCTCTCAAGGCCTATGCCATTCGCCAGATGGAAAGCTTTCGCAGCAATTTCCGCGACAATAGCTATTTCCTCGCCCTCCGTGAAACCCGGGAGTACTACTACAACAACGCCACCAACGACTTTGCCGGCGATCAGTTACGCTATGTTCTGGACCCGGACAGTCCAGCCGACGCCTGGTTTTTCCAGCTCATCGATGAAGGCCGTGATTTTCACCTGAACGTCAATCCGGACACCGAGCTTGGGGTGACCAAACTGTGGATCGACGTGCTGATGCGCAACGCCGACGGCGAGATTGTCGGCATGGTCGGCACCGGCCTCAACCTCGATCGGTTTCTGCAGGACATCGTCGACATCGGGCAGGACGGCATCACCACCCTGTTTGTCGATTACAATGGCGCGATTCAGCTGTACCGGGACCGGAACTACATCGACTTCGCCAGCATCATCAAACCCGAAGGTCAGAAGAACACCGTGGATCTGCTGTTCGAGGCGCCCCAGGACAAACAGAAAATTCTCGGCATGTTGCAGCTGCTCAAGCAACGCGGGGCCGATAGCAGTGCGGTGGAAAGCGGCTTCGTCACCGTGGATGGTCGCCGGCATCTGGCCGGTGTCGCTTTCCTGCCCGCCATTGGCTGGTTTGAAATCACCCTGTTGGATCTGAACACACTGCTGCCGGCCAGCTATCTCTGGCCCCTGGTCGGGGTCTTTCTGACCACACTGCTGATTACTCTGGTGCTGTTCCATCAGGTGATTCAGTCACGCATCCTGAAACCGGTGGTCAGCCTGGAGGGCGCGGTTCAGCAACTCCGCGACGGCGACTTCAACCTGCCTTACCTGCCTCGCCCGGACAACGAAATCGGCCGGCTGGTCGATCACTTTGGCGCCATGGCCAACCGCCTTCAGCACACCACCGCCGACCTCGAGAACAAGGTTGCCCAGCGCACCGAGGAACTGCACCGCCTGGCGCGCGTGGACGCCCTGACCGGCTTGAAAAACCGCCGAGGTCTGAATGAGGTTCTGGACGAGGAAATTCAGCGGGCCGCGCGCCAGGATCAGGAGTTTGGCCTGATCTGGCTGGATGTCGATCATTTCAAAACCATCAACGACCGCCACGGGCATCAGGCCGGTGATGACATTCTGCGCCGGCTCGCGCTCTGGCTGAAAGCCGGGGTACGACCCTACGACCACCCGGGACGCTGGGGCGGCGATGAGTTCGTCGTGGTGCTGTCGCCGTGCGACCGGACCACCCTCGAACACATCGCGCACCGTATCCAGACCCAGGTC
>JBPEXU010000121.1:0-2112 GCA_052031225.1 Marinobacter sp.
CGGCGGTCATGGCCGCCTCACCGAGCATGTCGAAGGAATAGCCATATCCGCGGTGCAGGTTCGGACGGGCGTTTTTCAGCGCTTCCTCCATATCCTGCCCGAGCACAAACTGCTGCCCCATGATCGCCATGGCTTTGTACATGGCGCTGCGGATGACCGGCTCGCCACTGCGTTTCACCAGCCGTTTCCACACGCCCGCCGGAGAGCCGTCCAGACGTTTATCCATGCGCACCACGCGGCCGGTCAGCAGCAGCCCCCAGGTTGAAGCATTCACCAGGGTCGACCCACTCCGGCCAAGGTGCCGGTGCCAGTCTGTCGTCGAGAGCTTGTCTTCGATCAGCGCGTCCGCCGTGCGCTTGTCCGGAATCCGCATCAGCGCTTCCGCCAGGCACATCAGAAGAATGCCCTCCTGAGTGTCCAGGCTGTATTCCTGCAACAGCGCGTCGATCATGTGCACGGCTTGGTCCTGAGCCCGGACCTGTCGGATCAGGTCGGTCGCGATTTCGGTGACCGCCAGGCGCTCGGCCGCATCGCTTTCCGCAAGGGGTATCAGCTCCTGCAGGTAGGCAGCCTCATCCACCGCGTAGTTCGCGGTGATGCTGCGCCAGAAAAAGGACCTGGGCTGTTCCTGAAACACAGGCTCCAGCACCCTGCTTGCTTGAAACATCCGTCCGATACCCTCAGTAGAGCGTGTACGGCAAATGACCGTCGTCAGTGGCGCTATAAGTTAGTATTACTACGGATGTCCGGCTTACAAAATCCTACGATTCTTTTGCAAATTCGTCCGAAATGATGGAGTTTTCGACAACTTCAGGCCACAGATTGACCAAGTCGAAGCTTTGAAGGGGTGATGCCACGGTGTTTGCGGAGCGCGTTGGTCAACGCACTCTGGGAGGAAAACCCGGTCCGGTAACTGACTTCCGATACCGACAGGGGGGTGGAGACCAGCAACTGAACCGCCTGCTCCAGCCGGGTCTGCAGCAGGAACTGGTGCGGGGTCACGCCGGTCAGCTCGCGGAACATCTCGTGGAACCGGCTCACGCTCAGGCAGGCGACACCGGCGAGATCCTGAACGCTGATTTTGCGATGCAGGTTTTCCATGATGTAGCGCCGGATGGTTTCCGGGCTCAGCGTGTTGCGGTTCGCCGTTACTTTCCGGCTGTCGTTCAGGCGCTCGGCCATGCAATGCAGAATGCTGATCGCCAGGTGCCGTTTCAGGCCCTCGTTCTCCGGCGAGCGGCTGAATTCGCCGGCGGCGAACTGCACCAGGCTCTGCAGACCGCTGTCCATTTCCAGAATCCTGGGGCGTTCAAACAACGGAGCAAGACGTTCGTAATCGGCATGTTCGGCACGGTGAATGGCCGGCAGATAGGGGTCGAGATTGATCACCATCACGTGGTTCTGGTGATCGCCGCAATAGTCGTGACGGGCTTCCGTCGGTACCAGGCACGCCTTCCAGGTATCCAGATGGGCGCCGGTGCCCTCGACGTTCAGGTCCGCCTCGCCCTGGACACCAACGACAATCTGATGGTGTTCATGGCGGTGCTGATGGAAGGCCGTCGGCAGCTTTAACAGGGTGGCGTCCAGCATGAAGGCAACCGGTCATCGGGCGGATGAATGTGGCGCAATTAAAGCAAAACCGGGCAAAAAATGCACGATCTCAGCGCTTTATCCGGTCAGAATCAATCCGCGAGATCCACCAACCGGTGCACCAGCTCAGCCACGTCGCGACTGACGTCCGCCAGCGCCTGGCTGGCATCGACCCGATGATAGCGGTCGGGTGCGGCCTCGGCCCGAGCCAGGTAGGTTGCCCGGATGCGTTCAAAAAACGACACCGCTTCCTGCTCGAAGCGATCCAGCTCGCCCCGATGCCGCGCCCTCGCCATGCCGACTTCCACCGGCGCATCCAGGAGAATGACGTGGTCGGGCCGCACCTCGCCCTGGACCAGTTGTTCCAGCTGGGCGATGCGGTCCTGCGACACCCCGCGGCCACCGCCCTGGTAGGCAAAGGTGGCGTCGGTAAAACGGTCGCACAACACCCACTGGCCCGCCTCCAGCGCTGGCAGTATGCGGGTATGCAGATGCTGAGCTCGCGCCGCAAACATCAGAAGC
>JBPEXU010000122.1:0-5476 GCA_052031225.1 Marinobacter sp.
CCCTGAATGATCGCAATCAGCAGGTTGCCCTTGACCGTCGCGCGGGTGACTTCGGCAAATTTGGCGAACAACAGCCGCTCGCGTTCGTCCCCCAACGGCAGCGCCCGAATCATCAGCTCCACCAGCTGGTGACCATCCCGCAACAGGAAAAAGGCGAGGTATACCATCAGCGCCAGGCCCAGGAAAAACTGAAAGGTGTTCTGACCAAAGCCGAGGGCCTGGCGGGCCAGGAACTGACTGCCACCGACAAACAGGCTGACCGCCCGATCACGCAGTTCGCTAAAATCGATATCGAACTGGGCCAGAAACGCCTGAATGGCGGGGAACGACTGGTTGACCCGATCAATGTACTGCCCGGGCCGGATTTCCCCGCTCTGAATCTGCTGATAGATCGCCACCCCTTCGGCGACCAGCGAGGTCACCAGCAGCAACACCGGAATGACCACGATGACCATACAGATGGTCAGTGTGATCAGCGCGTTCAGCGTCGGTCGGTGGCCCAGTTTACGAACCAGAAGCTGCTGGACCGGATGAAATATCAGGGCGATAGCAACGGCCCAGAAAATCGGACCGACAAAGGGTTTCATCAGAAACACGAACGCCAGGGACACCCCCACCAGCATCGCCAGAAACGTCCGGGTCTCAAGTTTTTCGTACATGCTACAGAGTCCTTGTTGAATGAGACAGACTGCCGTTTTTCCTGAACGCTAGCCTAACACGCAACCGTGGCCACTGGGACGTGCTTCGGGGTATAGTGGACGGTTATTGATCGGCCAACTAACTGGATCAGGTCGCCGGATTTGGAATGCTTTACTGAAGAAACCGCGCTCAGCGCCGCCCGGGAACTGCGGAGGGTGCTTGCCGCCCGCACCCATCGCCGCAAGGTGATGGGGCAACAGGTACTGGTGCCGGGCCAGCTGGGCGAGGCCCTGCAACTGCCAAAGATCATCAACCGGCTGCAAAGCAAGCTGCAGCGACAGCGTGAACAAGGACTGGCGGATTTTCAGACGCTCTGGCCAACGCTGTCTGTCGAAACCCGCGACAAGGTGCTCGACGCCATTGGCTGGTACGATCCCAAGGAACTGGACTGGGACGATAAGCGCTCAAACCGACGCCCAGTGGTCGATCCGGACTAAAATGACGTAGTAGAGGAAACAACGTCCGACCAGACTTTGAATTGTCATGCTCGGCCCCTATGTTGGTTAGCATAAGGAGGACAACTATGACCAAGCACACCTATTACCACGCCATCCTCGCCGAGGGCAGCGCCGTCCCCACCCTGCTGTGTGGCCACTGCCGCTCCATCCTGTCCCGCAAGCGCATTTTTCAGAACCAGGGTGGCGATTTTCAGGACATTCGCTGCCGCACCATTGGCCTGTGCTCCGCGGACGATTGCGGCGCGGTCAACTGTTGCGACGACGCCATGACCCGCATTGACAACCCGGAACGGTTGTTCGGTCTTGCCAGCTGATTCAATCCGGCAACGCTCTGTTACGCAACTCAAACACATCACCCGGCCATCTGATTTATCCTGAATGCTGACGATCGTCGCAGTGACGATCACGCAAACCGATCAGTCAGGACAGTCGATGGCATGCGTATTCTGAGAACCGATGAGGCTCGCTTCGAAGGCCTGCCGGATTATCCGTTTTCCCCGCATTACCTGGACGTAGCCCCCAACCTCAGAATGCACTATGTCGATGAGGGTCCCCGGCAGGCATCGGCGGTACTGATGCTGCACGGCGAGCCGTCCTGGTCGTACCTGTACCGACATATGATTCCGGTGGTGGCAAACGCAGGCCATCGGGTGCTGGCGCCGGATCTGATCGGGTTCGGGAAATCCGACAAACCGGCGGCGGTCGAGGACTACAGCTACGACCGACACATCGCCTGGCTCACCCACTGGCTGGAGACTCTGGATCTGCACGACGTCACTCTGGTCTGCCAGAACTGGGGTTCACTGCTGGGTTTGCGCCTGGCGGCGGAGAACGCCAGCCGGTTCCGCTGCATCATCGTCGGCAACGGCATGCTGCCAACCGGCGAGACGCCCGCGCCGGCCATCTTCAGCCTCTGGAAAGCGTTCGCGGCTCACAGCCCCTGGTTTCCGGTCGGTCGCATTGTTCAGCTTGGCACCGAACGCACCCTGAGTAAGGCCGAACTTGCCGCGTACGAGGCCCCCTTCCCGTCGTCCCGGTACAAAGCCGGCGCCCGGGCGTTCCCGAAGCTGGTGCCGCTGTCCCCGGACGATCCGGCCGGGGAAGCCAATCGGGCGGCCTGGCGGGTGCTGGAAAAATGGCGCAAACCGTTCATTACCTGCTTCAGCAGTGGCGACCCGATCACCCGGGGTGGTGACCGTTTCATGCAGCGGCGGATTCCCGGTGCCCACGGCCAGCCCCACATTACCCTCCGCGGCGGCCATTTCCTGCAGGAAGACTCGCCGGAAGCCTTCGCCCGCGTCATCATCGACGCGCTCAAATTGAAACTCGCCGCCTGAGCCCACAGGCGGCAGCCATCAACCAAACACCGCAACCGTCTGACGGCTGAGCGCCACCAGTTCTCCGCGCTGAGTCCAGACCGTCGCCTGGGTGTGGCCGTAGCCCGCGCCAGCCTGATCGATGGTGGCCCGGTACAACAACCAATCGCCGGGTTCAATGACCGGTCTGGGGTGCACAATGTCGAGCGCCCAGCTCAGCGAACTGGCGGGCGCTGGCCTGTTCAGGTGCGGCAGGACCGCCGGAGGCCAGGCATCGACCAGGGCCACAATGTGAGCATCGGTGACCGTTTCCGGGGTTTCACGGAACCGCATCCAGCCCCCCATCTCGCGCCCGCCTTTGCCACTGAATGGCATATGGCCAAAGGCCCAGCGCATTTCAATGTGCTGGGTAAAGGCCGGTGTTACGCCTTCAAGGTACGGCAGCGCCTGACACTGCTCCGGAGCGGGGGCGTCCGGTGCCGGCAACGCCGCCACACCGATGGCCGAGGGCCGGTCGCCACCAAAACTGCCCAGGCACACCAGTCGGGTCTCGTCAGCCTGCCGCATGGTTGCCTGGACCTGGCTGACGGCCTTACCCTCCCGGAGCAATTCGGCGTGCACCGTCACAGACTGGTCCGGCGTTACCGGTCCGACAAACGACACCTGCAGGGAGCGCATGGGCCGGCCCTCGGCGACAGTTTCCTGCATCCGATCAAACGCCAACGCCGCGACCAGGCCGCCGAATGATGCCCGGCCCTGGCCCCAGCTGGCGGGGATCGTCAGGTCGTCCGTCCGTCGTTCGCGATTCAACAACTCGTCAAAAGTCATACGTCGTTCCTGTTAGCAAGCTACCCGGAAACCGCAAAGACTGCCCCAGTTCGTCGCCAGACGCAATCGGTTTGCACCGGCAACTACCTACCTCCCCGGCCGGATTGGCCGTATTAAAGGCCCCGGAAAGGGTCTATAATGCCTGCGAATCGCGCATTGCCCCGCAATGTCATACCCTCCGAATTTTGAGTATTTTATGTCCGAGTTATCCTTTGCCGACCTGGGGTTGGCGCCTTCCGTGCTGGAAGCCGTCTCCGCCGTTGGCTACGAAACCCCCTCTCCTATCCAGGCGCAGTCCATCCCGGCCTTGCTGACCGGCCGTCACCTGCTCGGCGTTGCCCAGACCGGCACCGGCAAAACGGCAGCGTTCGCCCTACCTCTGCTGAGCCGGATCGATGCCAGTTCCGTCGCCCCCCAGGTTCTGGTGCTGGCTCCGACTCGGGAGCTGGCCATTCAGGTGGCCGAAGCGTTCACCACCTACGCCAGCAAGTTCCGTAATTTTCACGTCTTGCCGATCTACGGTGGCCAGGACTTTGGCCCTCAGATCAAAGGCCTGCGCCGCGGCGCCCAGGTCATCGTCGGCACCCCCGGCCGGCTGCTCGACCACCTGCGCAAAGGCACGCTCAAGCTCGACAACCTGAAAGCACTGGTGCTGGACGAAGCCGATGAAATGCTGCGCATGGGCTTCATCGACGACGTTGAAACCATCCTGTCGAAAACCCCCGAGGACTGCCAGCGGGCCCTGTTTTCCGCGACCATGCCGCCACAGATCAAGAAGGTGGCGCAAACCTATCTGCGTGATGCGGCTGAGGTCAGGATCGCCAGCGAAACCCGGACGGTCGATCGCATCGCCCAGTTTGTGCTGCCGGTCTATGCCGAGCGCAAGCTCGATGCCCTGACCCGGATCCTGGAAGTCGAGCCTTTCGATGCGGCCATCATTTTTGTCCGCACCAAGGCGGAAACCACCCTACTGGCAGAAAAGCTGTCGGCCCGGGGTCATGCGGTGGCGCCACTGAACGGGGATCTGAACCAGCGTCAGCGTGAGCAGACGGTCGAAGACCTCAAGCGCGGCAAGAAAGACATCATCATCGCCACGGATGTGGCCGCCCGCGGCCTGGACGTGCCCCGGATCACCCACGTCATCAACTACGACGTACCTTACGACACCGAGGCCTATATTCACCGCGTTGGCCGCACCGGCCGGGCTGGCCGTTCCGGCAAGGCGATCCTGCTGGTGACCCCGCGGGAGCGGAGCTGGCTGCGCACCCTTGAGCGGGCCACCAACTCGCCGATGGAGCCGTACCAGCTGCCGTCGCCGGCGGACCTGCAGAAAATGCGCATTGAACAGTTTGAGACCCAGCTGATGGGCTTTGCCGACGACCGGAAAATGGCCAAGGCCATCGCTCTGCTGGATGACATCGCCGAGCGCAACGACATGGACATGGCGATGGTGGCCGGCGCCCTGGCCTGCTGGATGGAAATGGCGCAACCTGGCGCCCTGCCGCTGGAAGCGCCCGAGGCGTTGCCGGAGGTTTCCAAAGCACCGCGCCGCGATCGGAAAGGGCCTCCGCCCGGTAAAAGAACCCACCGTAACGGGCCGGGCAAGGGCTTTCGCAAAGACGGCAAACCCGGTTTCCGAAAGGGGCCGAGAGGCAAGCCTAACGGCCGCAGCGGCAAACCCGCGTCGCGCTAAGCGATGCGCTGGTAGACCACGAAGCTGTAGTCGTACGGATTGGTATCGGACGCGGAGAAATCCTCCCGTCCGATCTCTTCCCACTCGTCCCAGTTCACTTCCGGAAAGAAGGCATCGCCCTCCACCTCGGCATGCACCTGGGTGATGTACATACGATCCACCTGCGGCAGGGCCTCGGCGTAAACCTGGCCGCCGCCGATGATCATCACCTCGTCCCCACCTTCCAGCATCGCCTGAGCTTCCGCCTTGACCAGCGCTTCCTCCAGAGAGCGAGCCGCGACGGTGCCCGCAGGTGCCTGCCAGTCCGGATTGCGGGAAATCACCAGATTCATCCGCCCCGGCAATGGCCGGCCAATCGATTCCCAGGTTTTTCGCCCCATGATGATGGGCTTGCCCATGGTGGCCTGCTTGAAGTAGCGCAGGTCCCCCGGCAAATACCACGGCAGCTTGTTATTCCGGCCGATGACCCGGTTGCGGGACAT